>JBOHCP010000448.1:0-4843 GCA_050698875.1 Streptosporangiaceae bacterium
GACTCGCTGCGGCGTGCTCTGTAAAGCTAGACGCGTTTACTTGCAAACCCCGCAGTTGAGCGGCGTCAGAACCGGAAATCGTCAGGCCAGATACTCCCGCAGCAGCTGGGCCCGGCTCGGATGCCGCAGCTTGGCCAGCGTCTTCGACTCGATCTGGCGGATCCGCTCCCTGGTGACCCCGAACTCCCGGCCCACTTCCTCGAGCGTCCGCGGGTGCCCGTCGGACAGACCGAACCGGAGCTGGATGATGCGCTGCTCGCGCACGCTCAGCTGGTCGAGCACCTGATCGAGCTGGTCCTGCAGCATGATGAAGGCCGCTGCCTCCATCGGCACGACGGCGTCGGCGTCCTCGATGAAATCTCCGAGGTCGGAGTCCTCCTCGCCGATGGGTGACTGCAGGGACACCGGCTCCTGGGCGATGCGGAGGATCTCGGCCACCCGGTCCGCGGTCAAGCCCATCTCGGCGCCGATCTCTGCGGGCGTAGCCTCGCGGCCGAGGTCCTGGTGTAGCTGCCGCTGGATCCGGCTCATCTTGTTGATGGTCTCCACCATGTGCACCGGGATCCTGATGGTCCTCGCCTGGTCGGCGATCGCCCGGGTGATGGCCTGGCGGATCCACCAGGTGGCGTACGTGGAGAACTTGTAGCCCTTGGTGTAGTCGAACTTTTCCACCGCGCGGATCAGGCCAAGGTTGCCTTCCTGGATCAGGTCGAGGAAGACCAGCCCGCGGCCGATGTACCGCTTGGCGATGGAGACGACGAGACGCAGGTTGGCCTCGATGAGCCGCTGCTTGGCTGCGATCCCGTCCGCGGCGATCAGCATGAGCTCCGCGACCTCAGCGCCCGCGCACGCGCCCCGCAGGCCGCCCTGCAATTGCTCCTCGGCGAACAGCCCGGCCTCGATCGCCTTGGCCAGCTCGACCTCGTCGTGCGCGGTCAGCAGCGGAACCCTGCCGATCTCGCGCAGGTAGATCCGGACCAGGTCGCTGGTGACCGCGCTCCGCGCATCGGCGTGAACCTGCCGCGACGACAGGCCGTCCGCTTCGGGTGCCGGTTCGGTGACGTCGACGCCCTCGTCGGCCAGCAGCTTGAGCACGGCGTCGACAGCGTCCGCGGACAGATCACAGCGCTCGAAGGCGGCCGTCAGCTCGGTCATGGCGATGCAACCGCGCTCCCGCGCCTGAGCAATGAGATCGGCTACCAGGTCAACGGGGGGCGCAGCCGTGCTACTCATGCAGACCAGTCTGCGGCAGGAAGCGCCCGTACTACGGTCACACTATTGTCACCTGCGAGCCAGTAGCGCAGGGGGCGCATGGTGTGCCTACAGCGCGCCCGACGCCCGCTCGGACAGCACCTTGCGACGCTGTTCGAGCGATACCAGGTCGCCGAACATGCGGTTGTACTCCCCCTGCCCGGCGACCGGATTGAGGCGCTGCAGGCGGGACTTGGCGGCGGCGATGTCCCGGCTGACGGCCAGTTCCTCGACGCGCGCGAGTACCGACTCGGCGAACCTGGCGTCCGGTTCCCCGGTGCGCCCAGCCACCTCGAGCGGCTCGACCGCCAGCCTGGTGACGAAGCTCCTGACAGTGTCGTCGGGCGCGGCGGTGCGCAGCTGATCGGACCACTCCCGCGCCGACCGCGCGCTCGCCACGCCACCGCTGGCGGCGATTAGCTGCCGCACCGCCGCATGCGCGGGCACCGTGAATACCGCCGACGCCAGCGCATCGAACGCCGGGCCGCAGAGCGCTGGCCGCTGAACGGCGAGCTTGAGCGCCTGCCGCTCCACGTTGACGACGGGGTCGTGCTGGTCGTAGCCGTCGCCCGCCCTGCCCTGGAGGGGAACGGGGCCGTTGGCGCCCGTCGGGCCAGGTCGGGTGCCAATCCCGGCGCTGGCCGGGCCTGGCCCGGCGGCCTGACTCGTTGGCGCGCCGCGGCCGCGTCCCCCGCGGCCCGCCGGGCTGGCATCTGCCAGCACGCGCTTGACCACGAACTCTTCATCCATCATCCCGGTCCATCGATCCAGGCTCAGCGCGTACCGGCGGCGCAAGCCCCAGTCCTTAATCCTGCGGACGATAGGAGCTGCCGCGTCCAGCGCGGCGAGTCGGCCCTCGACGGTGTCGAGGTCGTGCGCCCGCAGCGAGGCGCGGATGGCGAACTCGAATAGCTGCACCCGCTGGGCGATGAGGTCACGTACAGCCGCGTCGCCGCGGGCCAGCCGCACATCGCACGGGTCAAGCCCATCGCCCTGCACAGCGACGAAGGTCTGCGTGACGAACCGTTCTTCCCAGCTGTACGCTCGCTCCGCCGCCCGCTGCCCCGCAGCGTCACCGTCGAAGGTGAAGATCACCTCGCCCAGGAACTTGTCGCTGTCCATCAGCAGCCGCCGCAGGATCGTGATGTGACCCTCGCCGAACGAGGTGCCGCTCGTCGCGACCGCTGTCGGGACGCCGGCCAGATGGCAGGCCATCACGTCGGTGTAGCCCTCGACCACCACAGCCTGGCGCTGCTGTGCGATGTCGCGCTTGGCCAGGTCTGCCCCGTACAACACCGAGCTCTTCTTGAACAGCACCGTCTCCGGGCTATTCAGGTATTTCGGCCCGTCGTCGTCGGCCGCCAGCTTGCGCGCGCCGAACGCGATGACGTCGCCGGTCAGGTCGGCGATCGGGAAAATGAGGCGGCCACGGAACTTGTCGATCAGGCCACGTCGGCCCTGGCTCGCCAGACCGCCGCCGAGCAGCTCAGCCTCGGTGAAGCCGCGGCCGAGCAGATGCCTCGTGAGGGTCTCCCACTCCGCGGGCGCGTAGCCCACGCCGAACCGCTGCGCGTCGGCGCGCTCGAACCCGCGCGCGGACAGGAAGTCGCGGGCGAGGGCCGCAGCCGCGGTGTCCAGCTGCTCGGCGTAGAACTCGGCCGCCGCCCGGTGCGCCTCGATCAGCCGACGTCGCCGGGACTGCTCCTGGCCGGGGATGTGGCCGCCCTGCTCGTACCGCAGCTCGATGCCCGCGCGCTTCGCCAGCCGCTCGACCGCCTCGGTGAAGCTGAGATTGTCGATCTTCTGGACGAACTTAATGACGTCGCCGCCCTCGCCCTCTGAGAAGCAGTACCAGAGCCCGCGCGACGGGGTCACGTTGAACGACGGCGTCTTTTCCTCGTGGAACGGGCACAGGCCCTTGACCGAGTCGGCACCCGCGCTCCGGAGCTGGAGATAGTCACCGACCACCTCGTCGATGGCAGATCGTTCCCGGACTAGCGCGATGTCCTCGTCGCGAATCCGGCCTGCCATCTGCGCCCTTCTCCACGCTCGCCCACTGCCGTGCTGCTGGCCGAGTCTAGTGCCGCCGACTGGCGCGCGCCCTCCGACAAGCCGGCCGAGCTTGGTAGCGTCACGGCGTGCGACAGGTACTGGTGCTCTGGGATGTCGACTACACGCTCGTGCACGCCGGAGGGTCCGGCCGCTTGCTGTACCAGATGGTGCTCGCCGACCTGTACGGCGTCGAAGCGGCCGCCATGCCGGCTACCTCGATGGCCGGCCGGACGGACTCCTTCATCGCGGTGGAGACGCTGACCGCGGTGGGCGTGGACGCGGCGGCCGAACTGCCGCGCTTCCACCAGATGCTCGCGGCGCGAGCGCCCGAACTCGCGGACATGGTGCGCGCGCGCGGCTTTGTGCTGCCGGGTGCCCGCGAAGCCCTGTGGGCCGTGGCCGGGTGCGCCGCCGACGGCACGGTGGTGCAGTCGCTGCTGACCGGCAATCTGCCGGCTCTTGCCAGCGTCAAGCTGACCGCTCTCGACCTGACGGAGCACCTCGACCTCGATGTCGGGGCGTACGGCGACGTGAGCCAGGTGCGCGCCGACCTGGTGCCTATCGCGCGGCGGAACGCCGCGGCCCGATACGGCGCCGACTTCGCCGGACGCGCCACGGTGATCCTGGGCGACACTCCGCACGACGTCGCGGCCGCCGTGGCGGCGGGCGCCCGCGCCGTCGGCGTGGCAACAGGTGAATTTACGCTGCAGCAACTCGCCGACGCCGGTGCCGACGTCGTGCTGCCGGACCTGACCGACACCGACACGGTCGTGGCTGCCATCCTCGACGGTGTCTGAGCCGGGGACGACCATGGCAGCCCCGCGGCTAGGCGGTCGTGAGCATCGCCGCCAGCTCGTCGCCGCTGAAGTCGGGCCGCGCGGGCCAGAGCTCCCAGTGCATGGCCCCGGCCCCCGCCGGATCGTCGCTGAGCTCGTAACCCGAAAGGTCATCGATGGTCTCGAGCTCGACCTGATCGATGTCGATGCCGCAGGCGTGCACGATCACGTACGAGTCGGGATACGCCAGGCTGAAGCCCGACTGCCAGCTCGCCAGGCTAGTGGTGCTCGCCTGCTGCCCGCCCAGGCGGGTCGCCGGCCAGTCGCGATATTCGTCCGCTCGCTGACAGGCGTGGCTGACGAGCGACCCGACCAGTCCGTCCCGCCGATCGGCCGGGTTGGTGATCTGGTGCAGCGCCAGGTTCGCCTGCGTGTAGGTCGTCTCGAACGCCATCTCGCGGACCGGATCGAAGCCCCACGTGCGTGCCTCGCGGTCGACGCGGCCTCGCGGATAGGTGCACGTCAGGACCATGGCCGAGTCGCTCGCGTGGCCGAGCCTGATGCCGCGGACTGGCTGGCCGCCACGGCCGCGTATCGGCTCGATCCAGCGCAGTGACGGCCAGTCGGCGGCGATCCCCCAGGCCGCGAAGTCAGTGACGGAAGTTTCCATGCGTGACACCTTCTCACGCTGAGTAGCTGCGGTGTCTGCGGCACGCGCAAAGGTTTCGTCACGTGCTGTGTTCAAGGCCGAACAACACGCACAT
>JBOHCP010000449.1:0-4819 GCA_050698875.1 Streptosporangiaceae bacterium
TAGCGGTATCGATGAAGGTGGCGAAGCTGGTCATGTCCAGGGCCACCGACGAGCAGTCCAGCCCGAACCCCGCCGCGATCGCCAGCGCGATGCGCCGGCTGACCTGCTCCAGGTCCTCCAGCGTGACCGCATGCATCGCGTCCCAGAACCGGCGGTGATCCAGCACCGCCACCGGGATCTTGGTGAATCGCGGCGCCGCCGTGGCGGCCCACCAGTCCGCGAACGCCAGCTTCGAGCACGGCGCTGTCACCCGGTTCAGCGCGGCCAGCACCAGGTACGTGCCGGTACTCGCGCCCGCATCCGACCGCCGCGCCCCGGTCACCTCGTCGATGATGCCGGCCACGCCCAGGTCCTCCAGCACGCCCCAGCCGGCGGCGACCGCGCCGAAGTCCTTGTGCTGGACCCGGTCCGGCAGCCCGCCGCCGCGCATCGCCGCCGCCAGCTCGTCCGCGGTGCCCAGGTACTCCTGCGAGACGATCCTCGGCTTGCCGCCCACGCGGGCGGACTCCACCAGGTAGTAGTAGGTGGCCCCGCCGCGCTTCTTGCCGACGATCGATGACATATATGGGTAATACACCAACGGCCCCGAACGCACCAGCACCGACACGCTATTTGCCCAGGCTGGCTGGCTGATGCCCGCTTCTTCAGCAGGTCAAGATCAACTTATCCCGGAAACTGCGGCTAGTAGTTGCCGGATGCAGTCTCGCAGTAGCAGTGGGCGGCGGACTCATGGAGCGCAAGCGGCCGTTCACGCTGCTGCGCGTGACGGGGGTGCCGCTACGCGTCCTGTACCGGGTCGTCCTCCTGGAATCGACACTGCCGCTGACCCTGGCCGCGGTGGTGGCGGTAGCCGCCGGGCTGGGCACGGCTGGCTCGATCCTGCGCACGCTCGGGCCGAAGGTCGGATCGGTCACGCTGCCCGGCCCTGTCTATGTCCTGACTCTCGGCTGCGCTCTGGCGGCGTCGTTCGCTCTTCTTCTGGCGACGTTGCCGCTGCTCAGTCGCATCACCGTGCCTGACGAGGTGCGCTTTGAGTGAGACCAGGGTGCTAGCGCTGCCAGCGGATCGCCGCGAGCCGGCGGGGCGTGACGAACCCGTTCTCGGCGAACCACCGGGCCGAGTCCTCGATCGCGAGCCTGGCCGGCCGCGACTTGTGCCCGATCTCAGCACGGGCCCGATCGTCATTGAAGATCATCTTCGTGGTAGACATCCTGGCGCCCTCGAGCGGCACGTGGGGCTCCCGTCGAAGCAGCCGCCCCTCGACGAGGGTCGACGCGAGGCCGGCCGCGACGCTCAGCGACGCCGGCACCGCGAGCCGCGGCATCGGCAGGCCCGAGCAGTCGGCGAGCGCCCGGAGGATCTCGCGCATCGACATGTTCTCGCCGCCGAGGATGTAGCTGCGGCCGTGACGGCCGTGCTCCAGCGCCGCGACGTGGCCAACCGCCAGATCATCTACGTGACACACGTTGAAGGCCGTGTCGACAAAGCCGGGCAGCCTGCCGTTGAGGAAGTCGACCACGAGCTTGCCGGTCGGCGTGGGCGCGGTGTCGCCAGGCCCCAGCGGGAAGGTGGGCAGCGCCAGGCTGACGTCCAGCCCCTCGGCTGCCGCGCGCAGCACCTCGTGCTCCGCCTCGAACTTGGTCCGCTTATAGGCACCGAACAAGTGCGCGACGTCGGCGACGCTGGTCTCGTCTGCGGGCTCGCCGTGCCTGGTGCCGTCCAGCCCGAGCACGCCGACGGTCGAGGTGTAGACCAGCCGCTGACATCCCGCCGCCAGCGCGGCGTCGAGGACGTTCCGGGTGCCGCCGACGTTGACGTCGCGGAAGACGCGGCGGTCGCGGGCCCAGAACCGGTACACCGCGGCGAGGTGGAAGGCGTACCGGGCACCCTCGAACGCCGCCCGGACCGCTGCGGCGTCCCGGATGTCCACGGTGACGCGCTCCACGTCCGTCAGCCCGGCCAGGTTGCGCGCGTCGGCGCCTGGCTCGACCAGGGCGACGACGCAGGCACCCTTGGCCTGCACGGCCCTCGTGACAGCCGACCCGACAAAGCCGGCCGCGCCGGTGATGACCACCCGGTCGCCGGGCTCGATCGAGAAGACCGCGGGCACGGGCCGCGGGCTCACCGCGGCCGGCCGCCGCGGTCGGTCAGCTTTTAACGGCAGCTCCGGCTCACTCGCTGCCGCGGCTGGCTCAGACTGGCCTGACCCGCCGACGGCGGCGCCCTGCCGCGGTGCCGGCTGCGTGCTGGCGACGCTGCGCTGGGACTTCCGTCGCAGCGCGCCGAACGCCATCGTCCGGCCGACTTCGTAGGTGAGGCCCGATCCGCGGTGCGCGTCGGCCAGCACGTCGTCGAGGGCCTGGATGAAGTAGTCGACTTCCTCCGGCCCGCTGATCAGCGGCGGGAGCAGTTTGATGATGTTGACGTTGTCGGCTGCCACCTGCGTGATGATCCGGTGCCGGTGGAACAGCGGGACGACGACCAGCTGGGAGAACATGCCGGTCCGCAGCCGCTCGAGGGTGCGAAACCGGCGGGCGGCGGACCGCGACGACGGCTCGCCGAACTCGATGCCAATCATCAGCCCGAGGCCGCGGACGTCCTGGATCAGGTCGCGGCGCTCCGCGAGGCCACGCAGCTTCGCCTGTAGGTCTGCGCCGGTCCGCTCGGCCCGCGCGACGATGTCCTCATCGTCGAAGGCAGCGAGCGTCGCCAGGCCGGCCACCATCGCGAGCTGATTGCGCCCGAAGGTGCTCGAGTGCTTGAGCGCGTCCTCCATCGAGTCGTGCACGCTCGAGAACACCTTCTCCGACGTCAGCATGGCGCCGATCGGCACGAAGCCGCCGGACAGCGCCTTGGAGATGGTGATGATGTCGGGCTCCAGGCCCCAGTGCTCGTGACAGAAGAACCGGCCCGTGCGGCCCATGCCGGTCTGCACCTCGTCGGTGACCAGCAGCGTGCCGTACTGACGGCACAGGTCCTGGGCCGCCCGCCAGTATTCGGCCGGGGCGCAGTAGACACCCTTGCCCTGGATCGGCTCGACGACGAAGGCCGCGACGTCCCTGGCGCGCAATTGCTGCTCGAGCGCGTCGAGGCTGCCGAACGGGACCGGGACGGACTCCAGCAGGGTGCCGAAGCCCTTGCGGAACTCCGTGCCGCCGTTCAGGGCGAGCGCGCCGGTGGTCAGCCCGTGGAACGCGTGCTCGGCATAGGCGATCCTGGATCGCTGGGTGACCTGCCGGGCGAACTTGATCGCTGCCTCGACCGACTCCGCGCCGGAGTTGCAGAAGAAGACCCGGCTGATGCCGTCGTGGGCCCGGCGGACGAGCTCCTCGGCGAGCAGTCCTGGCAGCAGCGCGCAGTCCATCTGCACCATGTTGGGCAGGTCCAGGTCGATCGCCTGGTGCAGCGCGGCCTTGATCGCCGGATGGCTCCGGCCCAGCGCGTAGACGCCGAACCCCGACAGGTAATCCAGGTAGCGCGCGCCGGTGTCGTCCCACAGGTAGCAGCCCTCGGCCCGGAGGTAGTTGCGGTCGAACCCGAGAGTCCGCAGCGTCCGCGCGAGCTGGTGGTTCATGTACCGCTCGTGCAGGGCGAAGTTCTCCCCCGAGCGCTCGGCGAACGTTCGGGCTACGTCGAAAGGCATGCCGCTCCTTGCCGTGTTCATCGCCGCAGCGCCGGCCCGGCACCGTCGCGACGACATAGGTGTACCGCACGGCTGTGCGGTGTCGACCCCGGGCGGGACCATCTTCGCGCACGGGCCGACAAACCGTACCGTTTTCCCGGCAAAGTCCCTGGTAGCGAACTCCTCGTGGGTACCAGACGGCGGCCGCCTGGGGTGCCGGATCTGGTGGCTGGGCGTCTCCGCGGGGATGCCTAGCGGAAGTCGCGGCTGCGCGCCGCGGCAACGACCCGCAGCCGTTCCAGCCTGGTGGCCAGCAGGCTGACCGCGCCGTCCAGCCGCTCGACCCGGCCGTGCACGAGCAGGGCGCTCGCGCTGACGCCGATCGACCGGAAGCGCTGCCAGACGTTCGGCGGGCAGATGATGTTGGCCATCCCGGTCTCGTCCTCGAGGCTGAGGAACACCACGCCGCGGGCCGTGCCCGGTTGCTGACGATGCGTGACCAGGCCGCCGACGAGCACGTTCCGGCCGTTGACGGCGGTAGGCAGCATCGCCGCGGGCAGCACCCCGCGCTCGGTCAGCATGTCCCTGATGTGCTCGATCGGGTGCGTGCCGTAGGTGCCGGTGGCCCACAGGTCGGCGAACGTCTCCTCGGCCGCGGTCATCGCCGGCAGCGGCGGCGCGGTCATGCCCAGCGTGGTGCCGGGCAGCTGGCCGGGCCGGATCGTCGCCGCGGCCCCGGCGGCCCACAGCCCCTCCCGCCTGCTCACCCCGAAGCAGCCGAAGGCGCCGCCCATGGCCAGCGCCTCCAGCGCGGCCGCCGGCAGGGTGGTGCGCCGGGCAAAGTCCTCGAGGCTCGCGTACGGCTGGCCGGCCACGATCTGCTCGGCCGCGCGGGTGCCGAGGTTGCGGACCTCCGCCAGCCCGAGCCTGATCACTGACTGGCCCGCGACCGGCTGTCCCCCGGCAGGCGGATCGGTGGGAACGGCCCCGTTCCCCGCTGTGCTGGCCTGGGGGACGACCGCCGGGACCCCCGCACTTTCGGTCTTTTCCAGGGTCGCCTGCACCCCGCTGGCGTTCACGTCCACACCCCGCACCTGCACGCCGTGCCGGCGCACGTCACTGATCAGGCTGGCAGGCGCGTAGAAGCCCATCGGCTGGGCGCGCAGCAGCGCGGCAGTGAACGCAGCCGGGTAGTAG
>JBOHCP010000450.1:0-4789 GCA_050698875.1 Streptosporangiaceae bacterium
GGCCGGGCCCGGCCTGAGCGGCCACGCGGTCGGCAACGTGCTGATCGTGGCGCTGTGGGAGCTACTCGGCGACACCGTGCAGGGGCTGGACTGGGTCGGCCGGCTGCTCGGCGCGCACGGCCGGGTGCTGCCGATGGCAGCCGTCCCGCTCGACCTGGTGGCCGACGTCGAGGGCGCAGATCCGGACAGGCCGGACGAGGTGAGCATCGTTCTCGGCCAGGTCGCCTGCGCGACAACGACCGGGCGGGTACGGTCGATATCGCTGATACCCGCCGACCCGCCCGCGTGCCCGGAGGCCGTGCAGGCGATCCGGGCGGCGGACTGGGTAGTGCTCGGGCCTGGCTCGTGGTTTACCAGCGTGCTGCCGCACCTGCTGGTACCTGAGCTAGCCGCAGCGCTGGTCGGGACTCGTGCGCGGAGGCTGGTAGCGCTGAACCTGGCGCCGCAACCCGGTGAGACCGAGGGCTTCTCCCCGCACGCGCACCTGGAGGTGCTGGCGGATCACGCGCCGGATCTGGGGGTCGACGTGGTGCTCGCGGACCGCGCCGCAGCCCGCGGCTCGATCACGGAGCTGGAGAAGGCCGCGGGCCGTCTCGGCGCCCGGCTGGTGCTCGCCGACCTGGCTGTCACGGACGGGTCATCACGGCACGACCCGCTGCGCCTCGCGGGTGCGTTCGCGCAGATATTCGAGGGGGAGTGAGACGGATGGCCCTGACCAGCCTGGTCAAGGACGAGCTCAGCAGGGTGACCGTGCTGAAGCCCTGCTGCCGCAAGGCCGAGGTGTCGACCATCCTGCGGTTCGCCGGCGGGTTGCATCTGGCGGCGGGCTGGATCGTCGTGGAGGCCGAGCTGGACACCGGGGCAGCCGCGCGCCGCCTGCGCAAGAACATCGCCGAGGTGTTCGGGCACGCATCCGACCTGATCGTGCTCGCGCCTGGCGGGCTGCGCAAGGGGAACAGGTATGTGGTGCGCGTGCAGGCCGACGGGGAGAGCCTGGCGAGGGAGTCCGGTCTCATCGACAGCCGCGGCCGGCCGGTGCGCGGACTGCCGCGGCAGGTCGTCTCCGGCTCGACCTGCGACTGCGAGGCCGCGTGGCGGGGCGCGTTCCTGGCGCACGGCAGCCTGACGGAGCCGGGCAGGTCGATGTCGCTGGAGGTGACCTGTCCCGGCCCGGAGGCGGCGCTGGCTATGGTCGGTGCCGCCCGACGGCTGAAGATCCACGCCAAGGCGCGCGATGTCCGCGGCGTAGACCGCGTGGTCGTCCGGGATGGTGACGCGATCAGCGCCCTGCTGACCCGCCTCGGGGCCCATGACAGCGTGCTGGCCTGGGAAGAGCGCCGCATCCGCCGCGAGGTCAGGGCTACCGCCAACCGGCTGGCCAACTTTGACGACGCCAACCTCCGCCGCAGCGCCCGGGCGGCCGTGGCCGCCGGCGCCCGGGTCGAACGGGCGCTGGAGATTCTCGCCGCGGACGCGCCCGACCACCTCATCGAGGCCGGCGAGCTCCGCATGAAGCACCGGCAGGCGAGCCTCGAGGAACTCGGCCAGCTGGCCGAGCCGGCCCTGACCAAGGACGCGATCGCCGGCCGGATCAGGCGCCTGCTCGCGCTCGCGGACCGGCGCGCCATCGAGCTCAGGGTACCGGGCACCGAGTCAGGGCTGACGGCCGACATGCTGGTGCCCTAGGACGCGGGCACCCGATGCGGCGTCCGGTAGGGTTTCGACGGCAGGTCGCGGAGCACGGACCGATGCGGGGACCTAGATGGGCAGCAGGAGTGCTGGTTGGGCGATGAATGGCCTCGACTCGCTCGCCGTGGCCGGCCGGGTCGTGCTGCTGCGGGCTGACCTGAACGTGCCGCTTGACGGCACGACGATCACTGACGACGGCCGGATCCGCGCGAGCCTCCCGACGATCACCAAGCTGACGGAACGGGGTGGCCGGGTGCTGGTCACCGCTCATCTCGGGCGGCCGACGGGCGTGACATATGCCGAGCGAGCGACTGGGGGCCCCTCGCTCCGCCCCGTCGCGGCCCGGCTGTCCGAGCTCCTTGGCCGCCCGGTCCCGCTGGCGAGCGACGTGGCGGGAGAGTCGGCCCGGTCGACGGCGGCGGGACTGGCCGACGGCGATGTGGCGCTGCTGGAGAACGTCAGGTTCGAGCCAGCCGAGACCAGCAAGGACGACACCGCCAGGGCTGAGCTCGCGAGCAAGCTCGCCGCGCTGGCCGAGGTGTACGTGGGCGACGGGTTCGGCGCGCTGCACCGCAAGCACGCCAGCGTGTACGACGTCCCGGCGCTCCTCCCGCACGCGGCGGGCGAGCTGGTCGAGGCCGAGGTCGCTGTGCTGGAGAAGCTCACCAGAGGTCCGGCGCGGCCGTACGTCGTCGTGCTCGGCGGCGCCAAGCCGTCGGACAAGCTTGGCGTGATCGACAACCTGCTCGCCGTGGCCGACCGGATCGTCATCGGGGGCGGCATGTCCTACACCTTCCTCGCGGCCCGAGGCCTTGAAGTCGGCAACTCGCTGCTCGAGGCCAGCAGGATCGACGACGTCCGGCAGGTCATGGCCACCGCGAAGGCCCGCGGCGTCGAGCTGGTGCTGCCGGTCGACCTGGTCGGCGCGACCGGGTTCGCCGCGGACGCCGATCACGCTGTGTACCCGGCTACGTCGTTCCCTCCGGATCGGGAGGGCATGGACATGGGCCCGGCCACCCGGCTGCTGTTCACCGAGAAGCTGGCCGACGCCGCCACCGTGTTCTGGAACGGGCCGGTCGGCGTGTTCGAGTTCCCCGCGTTCGCGGCCGGGACCCTGGCGGTCGCCGAGGCGATCAGCAAGCTGCCGGGCTTCACCGTGGTCGGTGGCGGCGACTCAGCTGCCGCGATCCGCCGCCTCGGGCTGCCCGAGGACGCCTTCAGCCACATATCCACCGGGGGCGGGGCGAGCCTGGAGTACCTGGAGGGCGCCACCCTGCCTGGCCTGGCGGCGCTCGCCGACGGTGCGGAGCCAGGGTGACCGCGCTCGCTGCCCGGAGGCCACTGATCGCCGGCAACTGGAAGATGCACAACAACCACTTTGAGGCGATCGCGCTCACCCAGAAGCTGGGCTTCGCGCTCGTCGACAGGGACTTCAAAGCCGCGGACATCGCGGTGCTGCCGCCGTTCACCGCGCTGCGCAGCGTCCAGACCCTGATCGACGGCGACCGGCTCCTGCTGCGCTACGGGGCACAGGACGTTTCCCCGCACCCCGACGGCGCGTACACCGGCGACGTGTCGGCCCGCATGCTGGCCAAGCTCGGCTGCCAGTTCGTGCTGGCCGGCCACTCCGAGCGGCGGCAGTACCACGGCGAGGACGATGCCCTGGTCAACGCCAAGATCCGAGCCATCCTGCAGGCCGAGATGGCGCCGCTGCTGTGCGTGGGCGAGCCGCTCGAGGTGCGGCAGGGCGGCCGGCATCTGGACTACACCCTGGCCCAGCTCGACGGCGGCCTGGCCGGCCTGACGGCCGAGCAGGTCGGCAGGCTGGTCATCGCCTACGAGCCGGTCTGGGCAATCGGCACGGGCGAGGTGGCGACGCCAGGCGACGCGCAGGAGGTGTGCGCCGCCGTCCGCGCCCGGATTTCCGCGCTTGGAGGGGACGCAGTGGCCGGCAAGACGCGTATTCTGTATGGCGGGTCGGTGAAGGCCGACTCTATGCCCGCGATCATGGCCGAGCCTGACGTCGACGGGGCGCTAGTAGGCGGCGCTAGCCTTGATGCCAGCGAGTTCGTCCGGATCTGCCGGTACCGTGATAGCACGGGGGCGAGTTCCCGGTGAACCCTCTGGCGGGGCACTAGCCGGCGCCGCCGCACATATGGAGACGAGTAATAGCAGTGACTATCGCATTCTCTGTGATTCTGATCATCACAAGCCTGCTGATGATGCTGCTTGTGCTGCTCCACAAGGGCAAGGGCGGCGGGCTCTCGGACCTGTTCGGTGGTGGCATCTCCTCGTCGCTCGGCCAGTCGTCCGTCGTGGAGCGGAATCTGGACCGGATCACCATCGTGACCGGCATCATCTGGTTCATCTGCATCGTGGTTCTGGGGATCCTGGACAAGCACTGATTGGCTGCCGCAGCCAGGCGGGCTGCGGCAGGCGTGTCGTGACCGAGGGGTGAGCAGTGAGTAGTGGGAATGCCATTCGTGGCAGCCGGGTCGGAGCCGGGCCCATGGGCGAGGCGGAACGAGGCGAGGCAGCCCCTCGAGTGCGCGTCTCGTTCTGGTGCAGCAACCGGCACCAGACCATCCCCAGCTTCGCTTGCGAGGCCGCGATTCCGGAGTTCTGGGAATGCCCGCGCTGTGGCCTGCCCGCTGGTCAGGATGAGGCTAACCCCCCGGCCCCGCCGCACGCCGAGCCGTACAAGACCCACCTGGCGTACGTGAAAGAGCGTCGCAACGACACCGACGGCGCCGCCATCCTTGCCGAGGCGCTCGAGCGGCTGCGGCAGACGCCCGAGTCGATCCTGCGTCGCGGAGCCTGACCCGGCCGAGCACGTGAGCGCTGGCCGGCCTCGTGCTCGGCAAGTACCGGCAGCTCGCAGCTCAGCAGGATAGGGCGGCCATCCCACCGGTCCCGCGCTCACCGGCCGGGAGACGGAGGTGCTGCGGCTGCTGGTCAAGAGCCTGACGTATCCCCAGAATCGCTGAGCGGCTCCGGCTGTCGCCGCGCACCGTGCAGAACCACGTGCAGAACACGCTGACCAAGCTGCAGCTGGGCAACAAGGCGCAACTGGTGCGCTACGCGCTGGAAGAGGGCGCGG
>JBOHCP010000451.1:0-4751 GCA_050698875.1 Streptosporangiaceae bacterium
GGCGGCCGGGCTTCCGGAACCGCCTATCTGTGCCTCTGACAGGCCGGGCCCGGCCCACGGCAGCCGGCGCACCAGGCCGCCTTCCTGGTCGGTCATGAGCAGCAGCGGGTAGTTGCGCGCCGGGTTTTGCTGGCTGACGTTGGCGTCCGTCAGCTGCGTGACCAGGCTGCCCAGCTGGGCCGGGCTGGCGATGTTGGGGCTGAAGAAGATGACACCGCCCACCTCGCCCTGCTGGATCGCCGCCAGCAGGCCCGGCGGCGCGGACTGGCCGTTGAAGCTGTAGATGACGCGCTGGCCCGCCAGCTGCGCGGGCGACATGCCGGCGATCTCGCTGGCCTGGCTCTGCAGATCGACCAGCTGGGCCGCGGTTGGCACCGCCGCCGGACCCTGCACCGCCTCGGCCGCTTGCTCGGCCGCGCTGGGCGAGGGCTGCTGGGCTGGCGTGCTCGCGGGCGCTGGACTGGTCGCTGGCCTGCTGGCCGGCGGCGTGGACCGGCCAGCGGCCGGAACCGGAGAACTGCAGCCGACCGCGAGCGCGAGGACGACGAGGGCGGCCCCGGCCGCCGCGCCGTGCCCGGCGGCCAGCCATCCCGTTCGCAACCAGCTACCTCCCTCGGCCACGGACCGGTGCATGCCGCCGCCGTCACGTCAGTAAGACCAGGGGCGGGCCTGGCGCGGTTGCGCCAGGAACACCACCATGCCACCCCGGCCGACCCGGTATCGGGCGCGGCCCGCTCCGCGCCCTACCGTATCCGGGCTCGCCGGCCCGACTACCACGTTTGTCCGGCTGGTCACGGTTGACCTGCGCAGTCAGCCCGTCATCTGGACGTCCGCCGAGTTCGCTGCGTGCGGGCCGGCCCCGGCCGGCACTGCCGGACATCTGTGGCCGGTCACGTTGACAGCGCCCGCCACCGTGCCAGGACTCCAGGCATGGCTCACCTAGACCACGAGCACGCCGGACATCACACTGATCCGACCTTCTACCGCTCGCCGCGGGACGCTGCGGCGGCCCCGGCCGAGAAGCTCTACCCGCCCGACTAACCGGGCTTACCAGCGACCCCAGTGCACAACCTCGTCGAATGGCCTGCGGTTCGGCTTGCTGACCGGCGCGAGCGGGCGGTCGGCCGGGTAGCCGAGCGAGATCAGGTAGGCGCACGTGTGATCAGCGGGCAGGCCAAGTAGCTGCCGGGCAAGGTCCTGGTCGCCGACCGCGGAGTGCGCAGTGCCGATGCCCACGTCGGCGGCGGTCACCATCATGGCCATGGTCGCCTGGCCGAGATCGAACTCGTCGCGGTGACCCGGCTCCTCAGCGGGTCCGACGATCAGCGCGATCGCGGTCACCGCGCCGGCCACGTGGCCCGCGCCGACCCACACCTTCGATAGCTCCTGCAGTTGCACGTGGTCAGTGACCACGACGAAGTCCCACGGCTGCAGGTTGCGGGACGACGGCGCGCGGCGGCCCGCTTCCAGGATGCGATGGAGGTCCTCGGTGCCGATCTGCTGCTCGGTGAACGACCGGACGTTGCGGCGCGAGGTGATGGCTTCCCAAGTCTGCATGTGTCGCATAACGCCGTGGCGACCTGATTCATTCTGGCGCCGGGGCCGCACTCACTCCGAGCGCGTCGCCTGCAGGTCGGGAGCGGCCCGACTCGTCCGGTTCGGAGCTCTCCGGTGGCAGCAGGGCCGCCGTCCGCCGCACCGTCCGGTGGGCCCACTGGCCGCTGATGAGCAGGCCGAGCCCGATCACCGCGATGCCGCAGCCGGTCATGATCCACCAGCCGATGTGACTCGCGGCCGCGAAGTCCTGCCGGAACGGCCCGTGCAGCGCCGAGACGGTCACCGAACCGATGACAGCCACGCCGAGCGAAGAGCCGATCTGCCTGCTCGTCGACGCGACGCCGGCCGCCACGCCGGCCTGCGCGCGCGGCATGCCCGACACCGTGCTGTTGGTGATCGGGGCGTTGACCATGCCGAATCCGATCCCGAAGATCAGATAGGCCGGCCCGAGCAGACCCGCGGAGCTGCCGTTCTCGAGGTGGGTCAGCAGGAATCCCGCTACCGCAATGCCAGCGCCCGCGATGATGAGCGGCAGCCGTGTCCCCATCGATCCGACGATCCGGCCCGACAGCGGCGCGAAGATCGCGGTCATGGCCGCCATGGGCAGCACGTACAGCCCGGCCGTGAGCGGCGTGTACCCGCGAACGTTCTGCAGGTAGAGCGTGTTGACGAGCAGGAAGCCGCCCAGCGTCGCGAACGCGCAGATCGCGATCGCGACCGCCCCGGAGAACGGCGCGCTGCGGAAGAACCGCACGTCGATCAGCGGCTCGGCGCGCCGCGGCTCGTACCAGGTCAGCGCGCAGAGCGCGGCCGCGGCGGCCGCGAAGCAGCCGATGATCTCCCCGGACGACCAGCCCGACGCCGGTCCCTCGATGAGCGCGTAGACCAGCCCGGCCAGCAGCACGATCACCAGTACCTGCCCGACCGGGTCCGGCCGTCGCGCCCGTGGCGCCCTGGATTCGGGCACGTACAGCGCGGTCAGCACGATCGCCGCGATGCCGACCGGGACGTTCACCCAGAAGATGCTGCGCCAGCCTACCTCTTGCACGAGCACGCCCCCGACAATCGGTCCGAGTGCGATGCTCAGCCCGAAGACGCCGCCCCAGACGCCGATCGCCCTGGCGCGCTCCCTGGGCTCGATGAACACGTTCGTGATGATCGACATCGCGACCGGGTTCAGCATCGAGCCGCCGACGGCCTGCAGCATCCGGAACGCGATGAGCCAGCCCAGGCTGGGCGCGAGGCTGCACAGCAGGGAGCCGACCGAGAAGACCGCCAGCCCGGTCTGGAACGTCCGGCGGCGGCCGACGCGGTCCGCGGTCGAGCCGGACAGCATGAACAGGCTGCCAAGCACCAGGACGTAGGTGTCGATGACCCACTGCAGCCCGGACACGCCCGCGTGCAGTTCGCGGCCGATGGACGGCAGCGCGACATTCACGATCGTCGTGTCCAGGCCGACGATGAACAGGCTCGTGCAGCAGATCGCGAGCACGAGCATCCGCCGCGAATAGCTCAGGTCGTGTGGTGCCACCACATCCAGTATGCCGCGCGGACAGTTGGTCAACCAGAAGTTGACGAGAGGACCGAGTCAACCTACGGTTGACGCATGACACCACCACCGACGCTGCAGGAACTCATCGACACGGTACGCCGGGATGCCGGCACCGAAGACCCCATCAGCCAGCTCGCAGTCGCGGCGGCGACGGCGAGCGAGCTCGAGCAGACCACGGACGCCTTGCTCGGGCACTTTGTGGACCGCTGCCGCCGGGCCGACCGGTCGTGGTCGGAGATCAGCGGCGCGCTCGGGGTGACCAAGCAGGCTGTGCACAAGCGGTTCGCTGGGCCGCTCGCCGAGCGGCTGGCCGCAGTGCCTGGCCGTCCAAGCTTCGAGCGATTCACCCTACGGGCGCGCAACGCGCTGGTGGCGGCCGGCGCCGCGGCGCAGGAGAGCGGTCATCGCGAGATCGGCACCGGTCACCTGCTGCTGGCGCTGTACGCCGAGCCGGAGGGCGTCGCCGCCAAGGTACTGCTCGGCATGCAGGTCAGCCGCGAGGCGGTGGAAACGGCTCTCCGGGCGGCGTGGAGGCGTGCGCTCGGATCGCAGGACGAGCCGGTTCGGCCGGCCGACGAGCCTGGCCGCGGCACGGACCACGGCCAGGCCGAGGCCGGAGCTCAGCCCGGCCAGCAGGGTGACACCGTGACGGGCCGGCTTCCGATGTCGCCGGAGGCTCGCATCGCGCTGGTGAACGCGGTGGCCGTGGCGCTGGAGCTGCGTCATAACTACGTCGGGACCGAGCACATCCTGCTGGGCCTCTACCGGAACCCGGACAGCCTCGCCGCGCGCGTGCTAGCCGAGACTGGCCCCGAGGCGGCCGAGGCCCAGGTCCGAGTCGCCGAGCTACTGCGCGGCTACGCCACGCCCTGAATCGGAGCCCCCGGGTGCCGGCCGTATGCCGGCGGAACAGTCAGCCGATATCGCGGCGGCGCAGGCCGGCCACGCCGACCACGCCCATGGCGAGCGCCGCTAGGCACGGCCAGACGACCGGCGTCGCGCTGACCGCGCCGCCGGGCAGCCGCGGCACGTGCGTAAACGGGGAGATGTCCCCCGCGGCCTGGGTCAGCCGGACGGCGGGCCCGACCAGCGCGATCAGCGCGCAGACCGCCACGGCCGCCCAGCCGAGACCGATGCTCCACTCCGGCAGCAGCCCGATGAGCAGGCAGGCGACCCCGGCCAGGCACAGGGCGGCGGGCAGCTGGACCAGGGCGGCCTCGATCAGCCGGGCGACCCAGGTGCCGGCACGGGAGCTCGCCAGGCCGAATCCCACGCCCATCCCGAGCCCGCCGGCCAGGAGGATGACCGCGGTCCCGGCCGCTGTCATCAGCAGCTGGCTGCCGCTCCACCGGTAGCGGCTGACCGGAGCGGCCAGCACCGGCTCGCCGAGGTCGTCCGACTCGGCCGTTCTCAGCCGGAGCACCGCGCCCGTCGCGTACGCCGCTGCCACCAGCCCTAGCACGCTCATGCACGCTCCGAGGTAGGCGTCGGTCAGCGCCGTCTGCCCGGCAATCCGGTCAAGTACCTTCTCGACCCCGCCACCGCCCGAGCCGAGCAGCTGGCCGATCCCGTTCCCGACCACGCCGATCGCCAGTCCTGCCGCGACGAAGCCGGCCGACCAGCCCGCGAGGCTGCCGCGCTC
>JBOHCP010000452.1:0-4742 GCA_050698875.1 Streptosporangiaceae bacterium
AGCACGTCCGCCAAGCGCTCAAACCCGACGGCGCCTGGCTCATCGTCGAGCCCTACGCCGCCGACGACGTGGCGGGCAACCTGAACCCCGTGGGCCGGGTGTACTACAATTTCTCCACGCTGCTGTGTGTGCCGAACGCGATGTCCCAGTCCGGCGGCTACGCCCTGGGCGCGCAGGCCGGCGAGGCCGCCATCAGGCAGGTCGTCACCGACGCGGGCTTCACCAGGTTCCGGCGCGCGTCCGAGACGCCGTTCAACCTGGTGTACGAGGTCCGTCCCTAAACCGGTCAGGCGCCCCTCTGGCTGGATGGCCTTTCAGCCCAGACTGCCGAGGAGGGGATGCGCTGAACGCCACCGCCAGTGAGACGGTTTCGCTGATCGCCCTGCTCGCGGTGCTGGCGTGGGCGGTGATCAGGCCGCGCGGCTGGCCGGAGGCGGTCGCGGCGGTCCCGGCCGCGGTCATCCTGATCGCGGCCGGCGTGATCCCGGCCGCCGGGGCGGCCAGCGAGGCCAGGCAGCTAGGGCCGGTGATCGGCTTCCTGGCCGCCATCTTGGTGCTGGCGCACCTGTGCGACGACGACGGGCTGTTCCGGGCCTGCGGCGGGTGGATGGCGCGAACCAGCGCGGGCCAGTCGAAGGCAGCGGGGTCCCGCAGACTGCTCGCCCAGGTGTTCCTGATCGCGGCGGTGACCACGGCCGCGCTCAGCCTGGACGCCACCGTGGTCCTGCTCACCCCGGTGGTGTTCGCCACCGCGGCCAGGCTGGAGGTCCGGGCCAGGCCGCACGTGTACGCGTGCACCCACCTGGCGAACTCCGGCTCGCTGCTGCTGCCGGTGTCCAACCTGACCAACCTGCTCGCGTTCGCGGCCACCGGGCTGGCGTTCACCCGGTTCGCGGCGCTGATGGCCGTGCCGTGGCTGGCCGCTATCGGGGTTGAGTACGCGGTCTTCCGCCGGTTCTTCGCCGCTGACCTGAACGCAGCCGCGCCCGCCGCTGGCCCGGCCGGGCCGACGGCTCCGGTGCCGTGGTTCGCCGTGGCCGTGGTGGGCGCCACCCTGGCCGGGTTCGCGGTCGCGTCAGTGGCCAGGGTGAACCCGGCGTGGGCTGCCGCCGCCGGCGCGGCCGTGCTGGCCGGCCGGGCGCTGGCCCGCCGCGACACGACCCCGGCGGGGATCGGCCGCGCCGCCGGGGTGCCGTTCCTGGCGTTCGTGCTGGCCCTGGGCGTCGTGGTCGCGGCGGTGACCGGCAACGGGCTGGCCGCCGCGCTGGCACATCTGATTCCGGCGGGCATGACGCTGCCTGCGCTGGCGGCCACCGCGGCCCTGGCCGCCGGGCTGGCGAACGTGATCAACAACCTGCCCGCCGTGCTGGTCCTGCTGCCGATCGCGGCCCCGGCCGGCCCGGGCGCGGTCCTGGCCGCGCTGATCGGCGTCAACATCGGCCCCAACCTGACCAATGCGGGGTCGCTGGCCACACTGCTGTGGCGGCGGGTGCTGCGCGAGCACGACACTGAGCCCGCGCTGGCAGAGTTCACCCGGCTCGGACTGCTGACGGTGCCGGCGGCGCTGGCCGCCGCGGTGCTGGCGCTGTGGGCCGGGCTGCACGTGATCGGAGGCTAAGCAGTCAATGACCATCGTCTGGGTCGCCGAGGGCACCTGGCCGGCCTGCACCGACGCCGCCCGCGCCCTGGCCCCGGCCGGCGCGGACATCGTGCTGCTGCACGTCACCGCCACTGACGCACCCACTGCCGCCCGCGGCGCCTACGCCGGGCTGCTTGGCCGCGGACATCCCGAGCGTGACCCGGCCCGCCAGGTGGACCAGCTAGCCGCCGCCTCCGCGCTGGACTTGCTCGATGCGGCTGCCAGCCGGCTGGGCAGACCCTGCACCTACGCCCAGTGCCGCGGGCGCCCCGAGCGGGAAGTCATCGGCGCCGCCGCCGCCGCCGGCGCTGGGCTGCTGGTCGTGGCCCGCGACGGCGACCAGGCCCGCCTCGGGCCCAGAAGCCTCGGCAGGGCCACCAGGTTCGTCGTCGACCACGCCCCGTGCCCCGTCCTGCTGGTCTGGCCCGGCCAGCCACCTGGTAATGCCACCATCCCGCTCCCGCCGCCGCCCCCCGCCTCGTAGCCCCAGAGTCTGCCCGGCTTGAACCAGCGGGCTGGCTGGTGTCCGCGGCTGCCGTCGTCGCGGCGCCGATATCTCCGCTGTGCGCGGGGCCAACCCGGCCGCGGCGGCGTTCTCGGCCACGCTGGCCCAGTTCTATCGAACAGCCGTGATCCCTTGGGAGCCGATACCAGCGCACGCAGGCGACTAGGCGCGCCTGGATACCGTGGTCGTCACTGTGCTTGGCTGCACGGTTTGTCCGCTGCGAACACCGCACCGGTTAGGTCGCTGGCCTGGGGCGAGGCGAGGAAATTCGATGAGGCCCGCAACCTCCTGTGGGCTGCGCGGCGCGGCCCATTATGGTGGTCTGGCCGAGCGCGGTGACGGCGAGGCCAGCTCGTGCTGGGCGAATATGGGAGAGAATTGCCACCGGTAACTAGGTGGGGGGAAGGTCGATGGCGGACGGGCCACGTCTCCTCATCGCGGCTGCGCTCGCAAAGATCATCGAGCCGATCCTGCGGCAGTCCCTCATCGACGCCACGATCAGGATCGCCGATGACCGGGCCGCGGTGGAGGACGCGCTCTGCGAGCGTCTCCGCTTTGATGTGGTAGTCGTCGACCTGACCTGGAACGACTACGCCGTCGAGTACGCCTTCGACGGGCTCGACGTGCTGGACATCCTCCGCGGCAGCCGACGCCAGACCCCCGTGATAATGGCCGCTCAGGGCCACGGGATCGAGCTAGACCATCTCGACGAGGCGGTGGAGCAGCCCGAGGTGGTGGGCATCTACCGCAAGTCCACCGGTCCTGCGCTCATGATTTCAGGCCATCGACATTGCCGTCCGCGGCGGCGTGCTAACCGGGCCGCCGTTCCCCCGCAGTTCGAGCCCGCCGGATATCCCGCGCATCCATGCCTACTTCGGCAAGGGCCGGGGAGCAACGGCCGCTCGCCTGGCTGGGGCGATCGCCTCCGGCCGGGCCGTCAACCACGAGACGCTCGCCAGCACGGCGCACGTCGGCTATGACACCGCCGCCAAGATCGTGGACTATCTTGGGCCACTCATCAGGGATCGCGGCGAACACCCGGGCGATCTCAAGATGACACCCGAGGTCGTGTACCGGTGGTGCGGGGAGCATGCGCGCTACATCCTGAGCTGGTGCCGCCGTCACGGCCACGCCGACATCGCTACCCGGGCCACCGAGGGGCCATGGCTGCAGGGAAAGGGCGAGCGCCCTGCCTCCTGAGCGGGTTCAACGGCGTCATGTCATCGCCTGGCGTGCAAGTTCTTGCATGGGCCGACACGTGCCCGGCAAGCACAAGCCTGATCGTGCGCGCATGCATCCTTTCCTGCCGCGATCCAGATACAAGGGAACTTGGCCGATGCGGGGGGGATGCCGACTACGGTCTGGTCGGCATGCCGCAGGCCAAGCTGCCGGCAGCCGGCGTCTCAGCGGGGAGCCGGCTGTCGGCGGGGGCCGACCGACAGCCGACCGCGCCGTGGTCGCTGCCGACGTATGTCGGCGGCATCAACTCGCAATCAGGTCGGCGGGCACGGGAGGCCAGGGCTGTCGTTTCCGCTGACGTCGTCATTGTGGCGGGGCATCGCCGGATCAGCGCGCGGCACGGCCGAGATCATGGCGGCGGCGTGTGCATAGCCGGCGGCCGGGCATCGGCAAACGTGGCTTCTCCTGGCAGCTCCGCATACGCCATGGTCGAGAGGCGTTTCGCGGCGGAACTGGAGGCCGCCTCGGAGGTCCTTGATGGAATAGGCGATCTGCCTGGCGGCTGCCCGGGCCGGCCTGCCCGCTGACGCCATAGTCGAGGTGACGGGCCGGCTTTTGCCCGACGGCGCGGTGGCGGCGATCTGACAGGCCGGGCGCCCGATGGGCCGGGTGTTGCGATGACGCCGTGGGTAGCGCCGCCGCTGCCGGCCCGGCTGGCGGCGGTTCGGCGGGCACCGCTGGTGGGCCGGCGCCTGGAGCCGGAGACCATGGAGGCGGTGTGGTCTGAGGTGACCGGGGGCAGGCGGCAGGTCGTCTTTGCGGGCGGGGAGCCGGGTGCCGGCAGGACCCGGCTGATCGCCGAGATCGCCGGCGCTTTGCACGACAACGACGTGAGTGTGCTGGCCGGCGCTTGCGGGCTGGACGCGGGCGTCTCTTATCAGCCGTTCGCCGAGATGCTCGATCATCTGTTCGGGGCGGCTGCGGAGGGTGCCCTGGCCGGGGTGGTAGCTGGCAGGGGGAGCGAGCTGCAGCGCCTGTCACTACCGGTGGGCCGGCACTGCCGGGAGCCGGCCGGGCCGACGACTGGGCCGGGCGGGGTGCGCCGGGATCTGTTCGATGCGGTGGCGCACGTGTTCCGGGCCCTGGCCGAGATACGGGCCGCTGGCCTTGATGCTCGACGACCTGCACTGGGCCCAGCTGCCGACGATTGCCATGCTCGGCACGTGGTGCAGACCTGCCCGGAGTCGCCGGTTGTGGTGGTGGCCGCTTTCCGGTCCACGGTTGCGGACCGTTCCGATGAGCTTGCGGCGCGGGTGGCCGAGTTGCACCGGCTGGAGGGCGTCCGGCGCCTGGACCTGTCGGGCCTGGACACCGAGGCGATCGCCGTGTTCCTGACCCTGCGGGCCGGGCTGCCCCGCA
>JBOHCP010000453.1:0-4742 GCA_050698875.1 Streptosporangiaceae bacterium
GAAGAGACTGTACGTCCTGGTGTTCATCGAGCACGGCACCCGCCGGATGCACCTCGGCGGCGTCACCGCCAACCCCACCGGGGAGTGGACCGTGCAGCAGGCCCGCAACCTCGCCCTCAGCCTCGGCGAACGGTTCCAGGACGCCAGGTTCGTGATCCGAGACCGCGGATCAAACTTCACCCGGTCCTTCGACGCCGTCTTCCAGGCAAACGGCACCAGGATCTTGCGCACCGCCGTGCAGGCTCCGCGGATGAACGCGACCTGCGAACGCCTCGTCGGCGCCTTGCGCCGCGAGATCCTCGACCGCTTGGTGATCCTCGGCGAGGCGCACTTGCGCGCCGTCCTAGTCGAGTACCAGGTTCACTACAACTCCGCCCGGCCGCACCAGGGCATCGCCCAGCGCGTCCCCGATGCCGGACGCGATGCTCCCCGGTCCGCCATCACCGACCCCGACATCGGGGAGATCCGCCGAAAACCCGTCCTCAACGGCCTGATCAACGAATACACGCACGCCGCCTGACGCCACGACAAGACCGCAGGTCAGCAGCCGAATCCTATTTTCGAGCGGGACAAGATCGAGCGCGCGGAGCGCGCGAGACTGCATGGCGGGCCAGCGGTGCCTCGGCTACGCGCCGTCACTGTAGTAGCGCATGGCCACCGCGTCGGCCCCGAAGGTGTCGGCAAGCTGAGTTGCATGGGCGGGGTTGAATCCGTCCGGCAAGACTCCTTCGTCTCGAACCATCGCCGCGGCGGCTTCGAAATAACGAGCAGCCCGGTTCAGCAGCGCCGGCGGAGCCAGCACGACCGGGTCGGCGATTCCGGCCACGATGTCGCTGGCGCCGTGCTGGTCAGCGATGACCTGACCGAGCGCGGACAGGGCCTGCGCGAGCTGGGCCGTGGTGGTCCGGACATGATCAAGGTCGTCCCGTTCAGCCAGCCGCAGGACGATCGCCTCCGACAGGCCGGCGATGCAGCGGCCCAGCACCGGTACCGGCACCGCCGCCGTACGCGGCGAGGCGAGCACGTCAGCGCCGGGGGTGCCTCGTCGGCAACGGTCACGGCCATGGTCCGGGCCAGATCCCCCACCGCGTCATCGGTCAGGTAGCGCCGCGCCGTGGCGGGCGTGATCCGCAGGTGCGCCGCGACCCACTCCACGCGCTCTTGGATCAGCTCGGCTGCCGACACCCCGGAGACGTCCATGCCGTACTCACCCAGGGCAGCCAGCAGCACATCGACGCGGCCATCCAGCCAGGTACGCCGCCGGTCCGCCACGCCCGCCTCCCCGCACGTACTGCTCGAGCCGCCGCGAACGACACGCGGACCGCCGGGGCGGGCAGCTAGCTCACATCTGAAGCGCGCGCCGAGTGATGGGAAGTCCTGGAGCCGCTGAGTGCCAGGTTCGTGGCCAGCCGGTGCAGTTCGGCAACTGGGCGGCTGGCAGCGAACCCGGCTCCGCGGCGCTGATCGCTGGCGGCGGTCATCAGGGATCTGGATCTGCTCGCTGACGCCCGCGACGATGGCATCTGGTCATCACAGAGAGTGCGCAGCTTCCAAGATCGTCGTGCTGCGCGTCCGCGCCGAGCGCCGACTCGGCGTCACCGCCGACGCATCTTTGACCGTCGTTCTGTGGTCGGCGTTCATTGACCTGGTCGAGGTAACCACACACGAAGTCGTGGCCACCCGGATCCATGTCGTGGTTGTTTGGTAGCGCCCACTCTAAGGCGGCATGCTGGAGCGTCATGGGACATCTCGATGGTCGGGTTACGTTGGTGACTGGTGCGAGCCGGGGCGCTGGTCGCGGAATCGCGGCCGCACTCGGCGCCGAGGGAGCGATCGTCTATCTCACTGGGCGCAGTCATCGGGGGTCACCATCCGTGCGTGAGTTTCCGCACGCCGTGGAGGACACCGCCGATGAGGTCACAGCGGCTGGCGGCCGAGGAATACCCGTGGTCTGCGACCACACTAGCGACGACGAGGTGAAGGCTCTCTTTGCACAGATCGAGTCAGAGCACGGCCATCTCGACGTCCTCGTCGCCAACGCCTGGGGCGGCTACATGCCCTACGCCGAGCACAACGACTGGTTCGCTCAACCGTTCTGGGAACAGTCGATGGATCGGTGGGACGGAATGTTCACAGCCGGCCTGCGTTCGCATCTCTCCTCTTGTCTCTTCGGGATCCCGCTGTTGAGAGCCGCCAGCTACGGCCTGGCCATACTCACCACCTTCACGCGCGGCAGGCGCTACCTCGGCAATGTGTTCTACGACGTCTCCAAGAACGCCGTCTGCCGGCTGGTCGCCGCGCTCGCGGAGGAGACCAAAGAGAGCGACCTCGCCGTCCTGGGTCTCTCGCCTGGCTGGATGGCTGTGGAACGAATGACTGGGCTCACGCCTCGACAGGAAGCCGAGATGGAGTCGACCGCTTACATCGGTCGTGCCGTCGTGGCCCTGGCGACCGACCCGGCCGTCTCACGTCGATCGGGGCAGACGCTCGCCGTTGGCGACCTGGCGCGCATCTACGGCTTCACGGACCTTGACGGCCGTCAGCCGACGCCGTATGTCATCGAACCGTAAGTCATCTCGGACGTGCCCTGGTAGTGGTCTCGATGCACTCCGCTCATAACAGGCCGCAGAACGCCGCTTCCCAGGATCTTCGTCACCGGCCATATCAGGCGGTTAGCGGACGGGCATGTCCTCACGGTGGGTGACCGTCGGAGCAGCGCGCGCCGACGCTTAGCGTGGGCTTCGGCCTGACTTGTTTGCGCAACGCTGGGACAATTGCGGAATGAGTCCACGAAGCCGTGGCCGGCCGCCCGGCCGTGGCCGGCGTCAGCAGCTCAAGCGGCCAGGGGCGCGCCAGGGCGGGCCGCACCTTGCCGCAGCGCCGGCCGGTGACAACACCCCTGGGTACGGGGAGGAGATGACGGACTGCTGGTTCGACGAGCCTGAGCCCGGCGACCGGCCGTGCTGGGCGCTTCCTCCTGCGCACGGGACCTACCTGGGACTCGACCTCGATCTGCTGGACCCGGGCGAGGAGGATGAGCGCGCCTTGCTGATCGAGGCGCTGCACCCGGAGTTCGCAGGCGCCCTGCAGGGTGACGAGGACGTGATCCTCGACGGCGAGCCAGTCAGCCCGAGGCTGCATGTGGCAATGCACCAGGTGGTGGCGAACCAGTTGCTGGCCGACGACCCGCCCGAGGCATGGCAGACGGTTCAGCGCCTTGCCGGGCTCGGCTATGACTGGCACAACATCATGCACATGATCGCCTCGCTGATCACCGAGGACCTCTACCGGGCCCTCAGGGAACACAGCCAGCCCGACCCTGCCTCCTACGCCCGGCGGCTGAGAGGGCTGCCCGGTGACTGGTCGCCACCAGAGTCAGCCCACTAGCGCGAGATGCGGCTCAGCAGCCGCCGACCGCGGCGCTCTGACGGCGCGTGCCGCTCGGCGGCATACCGGATGTTGACTCGGCATCGCTGGTGCTTCAAGTTGATGTGGAGTGGCACGGCCTGCTCGAAACGGCCCGCCAGCTGGTAGCTACGTGCGAGCGGATCACCAGACTCGAGGGTCAGCGGATCGTCTGGGCCGAGGATCCGTTCCCGCGCGGCCAGGTTAGGCTCCACCAAGTTCACTGTCTCAGGATGGGGAATCCGCGCTTGGCGACAGGGCTGGCCAACGGACTGGCTCAAAGAGCCTGACGGTCATGAGTTCGTCTGACGAGGCTTCGCCTTTGGTCAATCCATGTATCCTCCGGGGGGCGAAGGTCCGCGACATCGGCGGGCAGGTCGTGCACGTCCGGCCTTGCGCGGTTGACCTCGATCAGCAGCAGCACGACTAGCGGGGTTCTCGAGCTGGGAACACACTTGGTCGCATGAGCATGCTCACCATCGCGGAGATCGACGCGAAGATCGCAACCGCGCAGGAAAGCTACGACCGTGCCGCCGACGAGTACGACCGGAACGTCTGCGCGCGGGTCCGTGACGAGTACCGGGCGTACCGGAAGGCAAGGCTGGAGAAGGCGGCGAAGCAAGACGGCATGACGACCCCGACGCTGTAGCGAGTGGCATCCTGGTGCGGTGGCAGACCTATGGGTGCCGAAAACCTGTGCCACCTGGCAGATGCTCTTCAGATCGTGGTCAGCTCGGTCCGATGTAGGGGTGCTGCGGGCAGGTCTTGGCCCGTCCGGGGGGGTGCGATGATCTTCGGCTTGTGGGCTTGAAGCTGATCTTCCTGATTGTGTCCCGTGCGGTGTCCCTGCTCGGGTTGTCGGGCCGGGAGTCGTGGTGGAAGGACGCCGAGATCTTGATGCTGCGCCAGCAGCTCGCTGTGGCCGAGCGCGAGCGGCCGCGGGCCCATTCGCGTTTGACGTGGCCGGACCGGGCGTGGCTGGCCCTGCTGGCCGGGACGCTGCCGATCGAGCGCCTCGCCGCGATGCGGCTCATCGTCACTCCCGGCACCATCCTGCGCTGGCATCGCGACATCGTGGGCCGCCGGTGGGCTCGCCGGTCGCGCCAGGGCCGCTCCGGACGGCTGCAGGTGCGCCGCAATGTCCGGTCGGTGGTGCTTCGGCTGGCCCGGGAGAACGAGTCATGGGGGTACCGCCGCATTCACGGCGAGCTTGCCGGGCTGGGCATCACGGTAGCGCCGTCAACGGTCTGGCAGATGCTCAGGAGCGCCGGGATCGACCCGGCGCCGCGCCGGGACGGCCCGGGCTGGGCGGAGTTCCTGCGGTCCCAGGCGCAGGG
>JBOHCP010000454.1:0-4736 GCA_050698875.1 Streptosporangiaceae bacterium
TTCTCTCGTTCCAGCTGACGCAGCCTTGCCCGGTCAGATATCTCCAGTGGCGGATCTTCCCCGGCGTGCTTTTCCCTGTATGCTCTTACCCAGTTCCCCAAAGACGTCTCGCTGATCCCGAGCTCCCGCCGAGCTCCCTCCGAGCTCCCGGGCTACGTCAGCGATCGCACGTGAAGTCTCCGCGACCATCCTGGCGGCTTCCTCACGGAACTCCGGTGAATAAATCCTGTATTTCGCTGGCAATTAACTGATCCCTTCCGAGTGAGGATCCTAAAGGATCCGCAGTCCGGAAAGAAGGAGGCGCGCCAGATCGTGACACCCGACCAGTTGTCGCGCCAGGTGAAGGTGCCCCAGCAATGCGGCCCGGCGCACAGCTGGCCGGTCTGGGTGATGTCGCAGCTCGTGGTGGTACCCGGCACGGTGCCGGTGCACGGCGGGCTGCCCGATCCGCCGACGCACGACCCGCCATCGATGGTGCCGCTCGCTGACTGCATCAAGACGTCGCCGCTGTTGGTGTTGACCAGGTCGTCGACCTCGATCGGGCCGGTGCCGCCGAGGGTGCCTGGCGGCGGGTCACGGACACCGTTGACCGTGACGTTCACGGCTGTGGTGACGGTGCCGTCGGAGCCGATCACCAGGTACGGTGCCGGGCCGGAATTAACCACGACATCGGAGTTCCAGTGGATATACCGGTTCTGGTTCGTCCGGGCCGATGCAGCGCGACGCTCAACGACGTCGTGGCAGGCGCGCACGTCCACGCCATGCGTGCCGGTGATGGGCGCGTGGGTGGCGGAGTCGCCATCCAGCAGCGCCGTCTGGACGTCAGGGTGTAGTTGTCGTGGCCGAGGCGCTGCCGATGAAGGCGATCGCGGTGGCGTTGGCCGATCCGGTTGCCACGGCGCCCGCGGCGGCCTCCACTGCCACCGTCGAGCCGCTGATGATCGCGTTACTGCTGACCGCGGCGGCCATATTGCCTGTCAGGCTGGTCTGCGAGTTGGCACCGCCGAAGTCGCCTAGGCCGCCGCTGAAGGTGTCCGCGGAGATGGCCGTGTTCTGCTGCGCCGCGACAGTGATGTTCCCGCCGACGCTGATGCTCACGTCGGTGGCATTAACCTGCGGCCCGGAGGTGTCGTCGCCGCTGATCGTCGGATAGGAGGAACCGTCGCCGATCAGCGCGGTGTCGACAGCACTGCCGTTGATGTTCGAGCTGACGCTGGGGATGGCGATGAACCCGCCGGAGCCGTTCTGGGTGGAGGAGGTGGCGTGGGTGCTGACCGACGAGGTGATCGACACGTCGCCTGCCGTGGTCAGGGTCGAGCCGTTCCAGCCCGCGGTGATGGAGGTCGCGTCGACGTAGACAACCACAGTGGGCTTGACGTTCGTGGTCGCGGTGGGCACGCTGACGCTGATGCCGCCGCCGTTCCCGCCCTGCGCAGACGAGCTGGTGATGCCGTCGCCTGATGGCGACGACAGTGCCCGCAGCGAGGACCCGTCCGGGGCCATCAGCTCGACCGTGCCGGAGGTCAGCGAGCCGGTCAGCTTCAGGTAGACCTGCTGGTCCGAGGTTGATGGCTGCAGCGGCACCCCGGCCAGGAACAGCTGCTGGTTGCCGTAGACGTCTCCGCCGATCTGCGTCGGGTCCTGGTTCAGATCGCTGCCACCGCCGACCGGCTGCAGCCCGATGTACCCACCGCCCTTGTTGTCGACAACGTAGGTGTAGCCGTCCTGTAGCTGGGCCAGCGGCGCCGGGCGAATTGCCTGCGGTTCGGTGCAGGTCGCGGGCAGCGGCGACAGCAGGGGCGTGTTGTCGCTCTGGTAGCACGCCGCGGCCGGGCTGAGGTCATGATCTGCCGCAGGATAGTGTTGCCATTGCTGTCCTTGCAGGCGCCGACCGCGTCGCAGTAGGTAGCGGCAAGCTGGATGGTCCAGGCCGTCAGCACGACGTAATAGGTAGTACCGGGGGTCAGGCCGCCGATCAGCCCGCTGGTGTCGGCCTCGTAGATCACGGCCTGACCTTCGGTCAGTCCGTCGCCCTGGACCGTCGGCGGGTTGCCCGGGCTCGTGACCACACCCAGGTAGATGTCGTTGGCAACGGCGTCGAACTGGGTGACGTTACCGCTGGAGTTGAGGTCGACGTTGACGCCTTCGTTGGTGAAGCTCAGCGGCGGCGCCGCCAGATAGGTCACCCGGTCGCCGGAGCTGAACTGGCTGGTGGGGACCTCGTTGTTCGAGACAGCGCTCGGACTGAATGCGACTGCTGGTGAGGTGGCCGCGGCGGATGCCGTGTACAGCTCGATGGTGCTCGCCGCGTTGCGGCATTTTCTGGGTCAGAAGCGGCAGAAATCGGGATCCCCCGCGACCCGCCCCGCTCGCCCGTGTCGGTCATCGCCATCCCGGCCGACGCGCCAGCGGGCCAGTACGATCTGCGGATCAGCGTCCTGATGGGATCGGCCTCCGTCTCCGGCGACTCGGTAGTCACCGTCGGGTAGCGGGCCCCCGGGTTCGCGCCGGCTGGCTGCTGTCGGGCAGCCGGCCGGCCGTCGTCGGCTGCTGGATGTCGTACCGCACTACGGCCGTGTAGACCACCAGCACCGCGATCATGAGCAGCAGCACGACGCTGACCGGGCCGGCGCCATAGTCCAGGCCGGAGAGGTAACGCGGCTTGGAGAACCAGTCGGCGAAGGAGGCGCCGAGCGGTCGGGTCACCACGTAGGCGAACCAGAAGCACAGCACGGGGTTCAGTCCGAACCGGGACCAGGCCACCGCCGGAATCATGATCACGACCGCGAACAGCACGGCCGAGCCCAGGTAGCCGAGGTGCAGTACCTGCGCGGTAAAGTCGCCGAGCGCGGTGCCGAGGGCAAACGTGGCGAACACCACGGCCCAGTAGAACAGCTCCCGGTGCCGCGTCACGATGCTGTGGATCGACAGCGTGCCCTCGCTGCGGTACCACAGCCAGAAGATCGCGGCGAGCACGACGGCCCACAGCGCGGTCGTGCCCCCGTACGGGATGCCCACCTTCAGGTGCAGGAAGTCAGCCGCGCCGGTGCCGAAGATCGCGATCGCCAGCGCCAGGAACCAGTATGGAGCGGCGACATACCGCCGGGTGCGGAGCTGGAGCCACAGGGCGACCACGAAGATCGCGACCTCTACCACGCCCGCCAGCGTGTAGCCGTGCAGCGCCAGGTAGTCAGAGAACGCCTCGCCGCCCGCGGTCGTCAGCAGCTTGATCACCCAGAAGAGGAGCGTCACCTCGGGCACCTTCGCGGCGATCGGCTCCCGGCTAGACCCGGCAGCGGCGTGGGTCATCCCCGTTCCCTTCTGGTCCTGAAGTCCACAGCACTCTACCGGGGCCCCCCGGCGGCGGATTGCAGTATACGAGTCGCCCGGCCGCAGGTCGGCCGATGCTGGCGGGCCGGTGAACATCAGTCGAAGGTGCTCGTCGGGATGTTGTCCCGCCGCGCATCCGCGCCTTCAATGGGACGCGGGCATCGTGCCCATGTCGTCCGTGCTGACAACACCCTGCTGTTGGCGAGTGTCTCGCAGGCGTGCGAAATGGGCACCGCACTGGGTAACACCAGCGTCAAGCCGTCGTTCGCCTGGAACGCGTTCTACTACCGGGGCGTCTGGGCCGTGTGCATCATCGGCCTGGTCATCGCGGCGTGGGCCGCGCTGCGGTCCAAGCGCGGGGATCGGTGAACGACACAGGACATCCTCATCGTCGCCGCGATGGGCGTACTGCTCGAGGTCTACGACAACATCACCGGCGACCAGTTCATCAAGCCGATCGCGGACGCGATGTCCGTCCGGTACGCGGTCCGCTGGCTGCGCCCGGCACGGTGGGCGGACGCCGTGGCTGCCCTCGGCGCGGACGTGGCCGCAATCCAGCAGCGGCTGGCCAGGGCCGGCGTGCTCGCCGAATGCCGCCACAGCCTGCGGACGATGGTCTGGACCGTCACCGGCGACGCCAGCCTGCGGAGGTGGCTGGCCAGCGCCGAGGTGGACGTCATCGTCACCGACCGGCCGTGCCGGCCGCGCTGCGGGCTGCCAGCTGACCGCGCGACGGGGCGGCTGCCGCGGGTCGCCCCGCACGGCCGGGCAGGGACGGGGGCCGCGGGGCGAGCAACCCCGTTCCCTTGCTTGTCACGGTCTTAACCGGCGGCGTCGGGCTCGGCCGCCGCGTCTGCGGTCGGTCGGCGCCGCGACTGGAGCGCGACCAGGCCGACGCTGGCCCAGCCGACGGCGATGGCGAGCCAGTAGTTCACGATGCGGAAGGCGAGCACGGCGGAGACCGCAGGAACGCGACTCGCGCCATAGCCGACGAGGACGACGGCGAGGCTGCCCTCCACGATGCCGAGGCCGCCTGGCACGACCGGCAAGGAGCCAGCGACCTGCGCCGCACCGTAGGCGAGCAGCACGCCACGCCACGGTACGGCCGCGTGGACGGCGCCGAAGCTGCAGACCAGGCAGAGGAAATCGAGGACCCACACAGCGGTGGCGAGGGCGACGACGCGAACGGTCGATCGTGGCGACAGCGGGATGTCCCGCATCCGGACCAGCGTCGCCTCGACCCGCGCCAGCACTCCTCCTGGCCGGCGACCCGCCCGCCGCCGCAGCCTGCCCGCGAACCCGCTCGCCAGCCTCAGCACCAGATCGCGGCGCACCAGCACCGCGCCCGCGGCCACGACGACCACCAGGCCGACCGCGGTCACGCCGAGGCCAGCCGGGCTCGCGCC
>JBOHCP010000455.1:0-4722 GCA_050698875.1 Streptosporangiaceae bacterium
GGATCACGTCGCAGAACACGTCACGGAACGGCGGCCGGGACATCCCCGCCGCGACAGCGCTCGGCCATATCCTCGGCTACGCCATCGGCCTTGACATCACCGTCCGGAGCGCAGGGGACAGATCCCGGCGCAAGAGCTACGACACGTTCAGCCCGCTCGGGCCGTGGCTGACCACTAGTGACGACGTCGGCGACCCAGCCAGCCTGGACATCGAGTTGACCCGCAACGGGGTGCAGCGACAGCGGGTGAGCACGGCCGACATGCTCGTTCCCCTCCCGGACATCGTCGCGTATGCCTCGTCCGTGATGACGCTGCTCCCCGGCGACCTCATCTTCACGGGCGCCCCGCCGGGCGTCGGTCCCATCGCTCCGGGAGATACGCTCTGCGCGCGGATCACTCGACTCGGCGAGATGAAACTTCGCGTACGGTAACTATCGATGCGCGACACCACGGGGTCAGCGGTGACCGGCCACGACGGTCCGGCCTATCGGCTTCACTCGGTCGACCACGCGCTGCAACTCCTGCTGCTGTTCCGCAGCAAGCCGTCGCTGCGCGTGTCGGAGGTCGCCGATCACCTGAACGTGGCTCGGTCCACCGCGCACCGGCTGCTGAGCATGCTGGTGCACCGGCAGTTCGCGGAGCAGGACCCCGTCACGAAGACATACAGCCCCGGTCCGCGACTGGTCGAGATCGGCCTGGCCGCCGTCGGCGCGCTGGATCTGCGCGCGCGACTCCGGCCGTTCCTGCTCGACGTCGCCGCCGCGACGGGTGAGACGGTGAGCCTGCTGGTCCTCGAGCACGACATGGTGCATTTCGTCGACAGCATCGAGTCGCAGCGGACCGTCCGCGTCTCCTCACGCCTCGATGCGCGCATGCCAGCGCACTCCACGTCGGCCGGCAAGGCCATCCTGGCCGCGTTGACGACCGACGAGGTCCTGGCGATCTACCCGGCCGAGCGGCTCGTGACCCTCACCGACCAGACGACGATGACCCGGAGCAGGCTACTCGACGAGCTCGCGCTGGTGCGCGCTACTGGCTTCGCGACGAACTTCGAGGAGAGCGAGATCGGTCTGGGCGCCGTCGGCATGGCTGTCCTCGACACCGACCGGCGGCCCGTCGCGGCGTTCACCGTCGCCGGGCCGATGCAGCGGATGAACGGCGACTACGTAGGGCAGATAGCTGCCGAACTGGCGCCCATTGCGGCCGCGGCCACCGCCGATCTGCGCCACGTACGGCGCCCTTGATATCCGGAAATCGGTCTATCGGATTCCATTGTGCAGAATCCAAAGCTGAGTTATTCCCCAAGGCGCCTCAGCCGTATAGTCTGGCCGCGGTTCCTCGCGCAACCCTCGTAGTGGAGGTACGTCGAGATGAGAAGACCGATCTACCTCACGCTCGCGGCGGCCGGCACGCTAGGCCTTGCCGCCTGCGCTTCGAACGGCGGAGGCTCCGCCGCCTCGGGCCCGGTTGGAATCGCCCAGGTCGCTGCCTACACGGGCGACCAGGCCTTCGAGGCCGGCTTCGCCGCATCCATCGACTATCCGTCTGTGTACGCGATCAACAAAGCCGGCGGCATACTCGGCCGCAAGATTTCGCTGATCCAGGTCGACACCCGAAGTGACCCGGCGGACGCGCTGACCTCGATGGACAAGGCGCTCGCGACCAATGGCGACATGGCCGGAGTGCTCGGGCCCGACTCGACCAGCGCGGCCACCCTGGTGCCGCTGCTGAATCAGCACCAGATGCCCATGATGATTGCTGCTGGCGAAGCGGCGTACGACCGCAGCTCGTACGCTTACCTGTGGCGGGACGTCCCGCCGGACCCGGCCAACGGCGAGGCGATCGCGCTGTGGGCCAAGCGGCAGGGATACTCCAGCGTCGCCACCGTGTTCGGCACGGACGCCGGGTCCCAGGGCGATCTGCCGGGCGTCGTGACGGGCGTCCATGCCGCCGGGATCAACCTGGTCGATCAGGAGAACCTGACGCCTGACCAGCCGTCGTACCGCTCGTCGGTCGAGCGGCTCCTCGCCGCCAGGCCACAGGCGATCATCACCGAGTCAGACGGGGCCACAGCGGCCACCTTCTTCGGCGAGCTCAAGCAGCTCGGCACGCTCGTGCCGATCATCGGCACCAGCGGAACGCCGTCCACGTCGTACTTCACGCCGCTTCGCGGCGCGATCGGCGACGCCAGCTTCAACAGTGACTTCCGCGCGGTCGTGGTTGGCACCCCGGTTACCAACCCGGCGGTCGCGCCCTTTAATGCCGCGGTTGTCGCCGTGGGGAGCAAGCTGCCCAAGCCGGTGTCGCAGTGGGAGAGCAACTCCTTCTCCGAGGCCGGATACGACGGGCTGATCGCCCTCGCGCTTGCCATGGACGCCGCGCACAGCACCAAGGGCAGCGTCTATAACACCTACATCAGCAAGGTGACGGCGCCGGGCAAGGGCAAGGTCGTGGTGTATACCTACGCGGCCGGCCAGCGGGAGCTCGCGGCCGGGCATCAGATCCAGTACATCGGCGCGTCCGGGGCACTGCTGTTTAACAGGTACCACAATTCCTTCGGCTCCCAGGCGATCGAGAGATTCCCGGCCAATGCGCCTGCCGTAGTCGTCGGGACGATTTCCCAGGCACAGGTCCAGGGGCTGAATGTCTAGCGACGACGGGTGCGGGAGGCGGTAGCGCCCAGTGCTGATCATTCAGGCACTCGGCTTCGGCGTCGTCACCGCGGCGCTGATCGCCATCGGCGCGATGGGCTTTACCATCCAGTTCGGGCTGACGAACGTGCTGAACATCTCGTTCGCGGGCGCGATGACGGTCGGCGCATTCGCCACCTTCCTCGCCGAGGACTTCCGCCTCCCGGTGGCGGTGGGAGTTCTGGCGGCGCCGGTGGCTGGCGCCGCGGTCACCTGGATACTTGGCCGGACCCTGTTCGCCTTCTATGCACGGCGCGGCGCGGGCTTGTTCGAGATGGTCATGGTGACCCTCGCGGTCAGCCTGGTCATGCAGTTCGGCATCGACGCTGCGGCGCGCGAGCAGATCTACCACTTCGGGTTCCCGCAGGGACCGTCGGTGCACGTCGGCCCGTGGACATTTACCGTGACGCAACTGGTCCTGGTCGCGCTCGCGGTGGCGGTGTTCATCGGCCTGGAGATGCTGCTACGGCGCACCAGGCTGGGCAAGGCGCTGCGCGCGATGGCGGTTGAGCCCCGGCTAGCCAGGACGTGCGGCATCCCGACGGCCCGCATCGTGAACGTCGTCTGGCTGGTCAGCGGCGCACTCGCTGGCCTCGCCGGGATGGCCTACGTCATCAACACGCTGACCATCGACGCGTCCGTGGGGACGACATTCCTCCCGCTCGTCCTCGCCGCAGCCATCCTCGGCAAGGCGGGCTCGACCCGCGGCGCGGTCCTGGCTGCGCTGGTGCTCGGACTCGTGACCGAGGAGGTGGGGGCCATCGGAGGCGCCGAGTACAGCACCGTCGCCGGCTTCGGCATCCTCGCGGTCGTGCTCTTGACGCGCCCGGCCGCCCTAGCCGGGCAGACCACCGGGAAGGTGGAGATCACCGTGTAGGGGCGAGTGGTTTCCGCCAGACGACCGCTGCTTTCAGGGCACGGAGCGCGCACGGGTAAGGATCGGTGAGGTGGCCATGTCGTTCTACCTATCGACACTGGTCGTGTACTTCTTCATCGACGTGCTGCTGGCCTGGGCCCTCAATCTGCAGTTCGGCTGGGGCGGCATCCCGAACTTCGCGCTCATCATGTTCCAGGCCGTCGGAGCCTACGCCGCGGCCGTCGTCAGCCTCGGACCGGACACCGGCACGAACTCATTCCAGCACTACATCCTCGGGTCGAGCCTGCCGTTCCCGCTCCCCCTCGTCGTTGCCGCCGCGGCCGGGGGACTGCTGGCGCTGGTCGTCGGCCTGTTCACGCTGCGCCGCATCCGGCGCGACTATCAGGCCGCGATCATGCTGATCATCTCGCTGATCGCGATCCAGCTGGTGTCCAACGTGGTCGGCCTCGTGAACGGCTCGAACGGGCTGACCGGCATCGCCAAGCCGCTGTCGGGCGTGCTGACCGGGCTGAGTTACGACGGATACCAGTGGGTATACGCGGCGTGGACGGGTGTCATCGCCGTCGGCGTCTATCTGGTAGTCGCGCGGCTCGGGCGGTCCGGCTGGGGCCGCGCAGTGCGCGCGGTGCGCGACAACGAGGACGCAGCCGCCACCATCGGACTGAATCCGGTGGGCCTGCGCATGCAGGCGTTCGTCATCGGGGGCGTGATCTCCGGCCTCAGCGGCGGGCTGCTCGTCGAGTTCCTCGCCGCCTGGTCGCCGGCGGCCTGGGGATACGCCGAGACGTTCGCGGTCTTCACCGCCATCATCCTCGGTGGCGTCGGCAGCAACTGGGGCGTCGTGCTTGGCACCCTGCTAGTCCAGGTGATCTTCTTGCAGGTGCCCACGTTCCTGCCGCAGATCGGCTACACCGGACTGATCGACGCGCTGGAGTGGGTGCTGATCGGTTCGCTGTGGCTGCTCTGCCTGGCGATCCGTCCGCGCGGGCTGATTCCCGAGCGGCGTCACGTCGCCGCGCCGCCCGCCCGGAGTGATGCTGGGTCGGCCGAGGGAGCGGCCCGGTGAGCCCGGCCGTCGTCCTCGACGCCAGCCATGTATCCGTCCGGTTCGGCGGCGTCATTGCCGTGCACGACGCCTCAGTCCAGCTGCGCGAG
>JBOHCP010000456.1:0-4709 GCA_050698875.1 Streptosporangiaceae bacterium
ACGGCCACGCCCAGGGGGTCGAGCGGCTGCGGCTGCCGGGCTCCGGCTCATCGCTGCGCGCCGGGCCGGGAAACGGCGCACCCGTCATCGGCCGCATCACTGTGACAATCCCCGACCGCGTCGTCGGCTGCCAGCCGTGCGCCACCGGTCCAGCCGCCCGCGGAGCATCCCGAGGCGACCCGGCCGGCCCGCACACCGACGGCTCGGACGCGCTCGCGGCGGCACTGCTGCGCGCCGCTGCCCGAGCAGCCGACCGCGCCCGCGCGGCCCGGGCAGCTAACCAGGCCGCCGCCGGCTGCGCACATCACAGCGCAACCGCCGTCTACCGGCCATCACCGAGACTGCGGGAACTCGTCGTCGCCAGGGACCTTACGTGCACGTTCCCGCCGTGCGGCCAGCCAGCCTGGAACGCCGATCTCGACCACACGGTGGCCTGGCAGCGTGGCGGCCCCACGTGCAACTGCAATCTCGGCGGCCGGTGCCGCACGCACCACAAGATCAAGCAGCTGCCTGGCTGGAAGCTCGAGCAAAGTCAGGCCGGAATCTTCCGGTGGACCACCCCGGCGGGCCACAGCTATCTCGTCCAGCCCTACCGGTACCCGGTCTAACACCGCGGCAGGCAGCGGACCTCGGGCCGCGTGGCCGAGCTGGCCGGCAGGCGCCTCGCCGGGCGGGCTCGGCCAGGTTTTCGTGCCGCGGTCGCGCTCGATGGCCTGCAGCCTGCGGCCCTTGGTCTCCGGCACCCGTCGGTAGAAGAACAAGATCGCTACCAGGGTCAGGAGGGCGAACAGGAAGAACACGCCGGTGCCCGTCGATCGCATCGCACGGCCGTCCACACCTAACACTCGCGCCGGGGCCTCGCAGCTGAGAGGGCCGAAGCCGCGACCTTCGCTCACGGCGATAGCCAGATTCGCCGTTCTAGCGGGCCGCGGGCTCCTCGCCACGCTCGCCAGCAGCCGCCCCGGCAGCAGCCGCCTCGGCGCCCTCAGCAGCCGGGGCCGCCTCCGCCTCGCCGAGCTCTGCCTCCAGCTCCGCCGACGTGGGCGCCGCGATCACGTGCACGACGAGCAGCTCGGGTTCGTCATCGAGGGTGACGCCCGGCGGCAGCTTCAGGTCGCCGGCATGCACGGCGTCGCCAACGTCCATGCCCGCGATGCTGACCTCGATCGCGGCCGGGATGTGGGTGGCCTCGGCATTGACCGAGATCTGCACGATCTGCTGGTCGAGCAGGCCGCCGGGCACGATCTCGCCGGTCAGTGTCACCGGCACGTCAACGGTCACCTTCTCGCCGCGCCGGACGAGCAGCAGGTCGAGGTGCTCGACCCAGCCCTTGATCGAGTTGCGCTGCACCGCCTTGGGTAGCGCGAGCTGAGCACCGCCCGGCAGGCCCTCAATCCTGATCAGCACGTTCGGAGTGCGCAGCGCCATGAGCACCTCGTGGCCGGGCAGCGTCATGTGCCTCGGCTCGCTGTGGTGCCCGTAGAGCACCGCCGGAACCCGGCCGTCGCGCCGGATCTGGCGGGCTGGCCCCTTGCCGAACTGGGTCCGCGCCTCCGCGGCGATAACTACCTCAGGCACTGTGGCTCTCCTTGCGATGACAGAAAAGTCCTTGCGAAGCATAGCTGACCGGCGGCGCTGGTCAGCTAATCGGCACCGGCTCCACCTGCCGGGTAGCCGGTCAGGACCGAGACCCGAGCGAACCCCGTTCCCCGATTATTGTCTTGGGGTTCTAGCTCTGCCCGTCGAAAAGGCTGGTCACGGAGCCATCGCTGAAGACCTCGTTGATAGCCCGCGCGATGAGCGGCGCGATGGACAGCACGGTCAGCTTGTCGAACCGCTTCTCGTACGTGATCGGCAGCGTGTTGGTCACGACGACCTCGCTGACGCGGGAGTTCTTCAGCATGTCGACGGCGCTGCCAGACAGCACGCCGTGGGTGGCCGCCACGACCACCTGCTCGGCGCCCTGCTCGAACAGTGTCTCGGCCGCCTTCACGATGGTCTGCCCGGTGTCGATCATGTCGTCCACCACGATGCACGTGCGGCCGGCCACCTCCCCGACGACCTCTAGCACCCGGGCCTGATTCGCCACGTCCGGATCACGGCGCTTGTGAATGATCGCCAGCGGGCTGCCGAGCCGGTCGGTCCACCGCTCGCAGACCCGGACCCGTCCGGCGTCCGGCGCCACCACCGTGACGTTCGACACGTCTAGCTTGTCTTCGAGGTAGGAGGCGAGCATGGGCAGCGCGAACAGGTGGTCGACCGGGCCGTCGAAGAACCCCTGGATCTGCGAGGTGTGCAGGTCCACCGCCATCAGCCGATCGGCGCCCGCGGTCTGGAACAGGTCGGCCATCAGCCTGGCCGAGATGGGCTCGCGGCCGCGGCTCTTCTTGTCCTGCCTGGCGTAGCCGAAGAACGGCGTGACCACGGTGATCCGCTTCGCCGACGCGCGCTTGAGGGCGTCCACCATGATCAGCTGTTCCATGATCCACTTGTTGATCGGCGCGGTGTGGCTCTGCAGCACGAACGCGTCGCAACCGCGGACCGACTCGAGGAACCGCACGAAGATCTCGCCGTTGGCGAACTCGTAGGCAGTGGTGGGCGTGGGCTCGATGCCTAGGCCGCCGGCGATCTCCTGGCCAAGCTCGGGGTAACCACGACCGACGAAGAGCATCAGCTTCCGTGCGGGCGTGCTAATGATGCCAGTCACTCCGGGTCAACTCTCCTTGTGCTGCCACGTGCCTGCGCGAACCGGCTGGGTCCCCGGCCGGCCCGGCTTGGCGCCATGCAGATGAGCGAACGGACCTACGACCGTGCCCGGCTGGATCACGGCGGCCTCGCAGACCGACTGCAGCACACTCGCGCCCGCTCCGACCATCGTGTCGCGCAGCAGGCATCCTGGCCCGACCGTGGCGCCCGCCCCGACCACCGTGCGGCCCTCAAGCTGCGTCGCCTGGGCGATGCGGACGCCCGGCTCGATCTCCACGTCCACGTCGATCCAGGTGCTCGCCGGATCCATGATCGTCACGCCGACTGCCATCCAGCGGGCCAGCAGCCGCTCATTCAGCACGCGACGCGCCGACGCGAGCTGCGCCTGGTTGTTGACTCCCTGGATCTCGTCGAAATCCGGACAGAAGGCGCTGGCGACCAGGTGACCGTCGGCCCGCAGGATCGCCGGCACCTCGGTGAGGTATTCCTCGCCCGTTGCCGCAGCGGCCGGAACCCGCTTGACCGCGTCGGCCAGCAGGTCGCCGTCGAAGGCGAACATGCCCGAGCTGACCTCGGTGACCGCGCGCTGCGCCTCCGTCGCGTCGGCCTCCTCGACGATGCCCGCGATCCGGCCATCGTGGTCGCGCAGGATGCGGCCGTAGCCGGTCGGGTCGGGCGCCGTCGCGGTCAGCACGGTCACCCCCGCACCGGCGGCCTCGTGCTCGGCGACCAGGCTGGCCAGCGTCGTGGCGCGCAGCATCGGGGTGTCGGAGAACAGCACGACGACGGTGCCGTGGATCGTGCCGGCGTTCTCGATCACGGTGCGCACCGCGTGCCCGGTGCCCCAGCAGCCGCGCCGCTCCTGCACCACCAGGGTTGCTTCCGGCCAGCGTGCGCGCGCATACCCGGCGACCTGGCTGTCCAGGCCGGCGACCACGAGGATCAGCCGCTGCGGGTCGAGTTCTTGCGCCGCGGCGAGCACGTGGCCAAGCATCGCGCGGCCGCACACCTCGTTGAGCATCTTCGGGGTGGCGGTCCGCATCCTGGTGCCCTCGCCCGCCGCCAGGACGATGATGGCGGCCGGACCGTTAGCTGTCACTCGGCTCGGCTCCTCGGTATCGCTGGAATCGCTGCGGAAACTGCCGTGGCGGCTCTCGCCGGGGTGCGGGGCGCAGGCAGGAAGTTGCTGTCCCGACATGGGCAGGATACCGGCCTGTTACCTGCACCAGGCCGACCCAGGGCGGCAGTTGGCGCCCTGTGCACCGCCCGTCCCGATCGTCCCACAAACTCCGGTGCCCCGCCGGGTCTGCGACAATAGGGCAGCCGTCCGATTAACCGCCCGATCGCCGCCTATCGGTCCCCGCCCCGGCAAGAGACCCGACGGTCATCAGGGAAAGGGCCTCGGCAGCGCGGTCCCGCGGTCCCGCTCCGCGCCAGCCGGTAGATCATCGCGGCGCTGGCTGCCAGCAATCACCCGGCTCGCACCGATACGGCTTGTAGGCTGGCTGTCGAGCTTTCCCGCGTCGTCTAATTGGCAGGACATCGGGTTTTGATCCCGACAATTGAGGTTCAAATCCTCACGCGGGAGCATACTTTGCTATTCAGACAAAGATCTTGATCCCATGGCAGCACCGGCCCAGCCTTCGATCTGCCGATAGAGCTCCAATCCCTTACGCACGTGGATGACCAGGCAACCGTGATAGTCGTTCCCGGTGTTCTTGCGGACCGTCTTCGGATTGTGGTGCTTCAGCGTCGGTTCCAGGAACTGCTCGTCAGGTAGCGCTGTGACCTGCTGCCAGAACTTCTGAGCGGCCGCGACGTCCGCGTTCTCGTGGATCGCGACTCGGCAGTAGATGCGCTCTTGCTCGACGTCGGCAACGTATACATTCAGGTCCCTTCGCGGGGCTGGTAGCCGGCGGCTGATTGGCAGGGCTGCTGGTGGCGCCGACACGCCGGAATGGCGGCGGTGCGTGCATCGCAGCCGCTGTTGTGCTGATCTTGGG
>JBOHCP010000457.1:0-4705 GCA_050698875.1 Streptosporangiaceae bacterium
GGCCGGGGTCGGCCGTGCCGTCCCCGGCCAGCACGAGCCCCCGCTCGGTCCAGTCCAGCTCAAGCTCCGGCAGCCCCGGCTCGGCCGGGGCGGCTACCCAGGTCCACGGACGTCCGGCTGGCCGACCGCCGGGTGGCTCTGACCAGCGCGACGGCTCGTCAGGATCCAAGGCGGCCGCCGCACCGGCTAGCCCTGCCGTGCCGGGCAGGTCGGGCACCAGCGGGTCCCGGAGCGGCAGGTTGAGGTGAACGGGACCGGGATAGCCGCCCGCGCTCCCCGCCGCCTGCGACCATGCCCTGCCTGCGAGCGAGCGCCAGTAGCCAGCCTGTCCCGGTCTATCCTCCGGCACGCCCGCCTCGCAGAACCAGCGGACCGCCGAGCCGTACAGCTTGATCTGGTCGATGGTCTGGTTCGCGCCGGTGCCGCGCAGCTCTGGCGGGCGGTCAGCGGTGAGCACGAGGAGCGGGACGCCGGCCTCGTCGGCCTCGATGACCGCGGCGTGGAGGTGCGCGGCCGCGGTACCCGATGTGCACACCACAGCGGCCGGGCGGCCGCTGGCCTTGGCGAGGCCCAGGGCGAGGAACGACGCCGATCGCTCGTCGATCCGCACGTGCAGCCGCAGGCCTGGCGGGCCGCCCGCGCCGGGGCGGGCCAGCGACCTCGCGTGCAGCGCCATCGCCAGCGGCGCGCTGCGCGAGCCCGGCGCGAGAACCGCCTCCCGCAGGCCGCACCTGACCAGCTCGTCGACGAGCACGGTGGCGAACGCGGTCGAGGGATTCACGGCCGGCCGGTCAGGAAGAGGCGCTTGGGCAGGAACGCGGCGGCCGCCAGCAGGCGATCCCGCCAGCCCGCCGGGTGGACTTCCCAGCTGGACAGCGCGTCCGGGTCGACAGCGGCGCGCCGCACCGGCAGCTCGCCTGCCACCGGGGCCAGCGGGTCGGCGGTCACGTCGCCGGCGAGCAGGCTCATCGTGGCCAGCCCGCACGCGTGCCCGAGCGAGGGCAGCGCGGCGGCGAGCGCCACGCCGGCCGCCAGGCCGACCGAGGTGTCGACCGCGCTGGACACCACCACCGGCAGGCCGCACTGGTCGGCGATCCGCAGCGCTGCCCGGACGCCGCCGAGCGGCTGCGCCTTCAGCACCACAATGTCGGCGGCCCCCGCCGCGCGCACCTTCAGCGGGTCGTCGGCGCGGCGGATTGACTCGTCCGCTGCGACGGGTACCGCGACGCGTCGCCGCAGCTCGGCCAGCTCCGCGAGAGTCGCGCACGGCTGCTCGGCGTACTCCAGGCCGAACTCCGCCAGCGCGGTCAGCATCCGCTCGGCGGTGTCGACATCCCAGCCGCCGTTGGCGTCGACCCGGACCATCCCGGCCGGGCCGATCGCGTCCCGCACCGCTGCGACACGCGCCACGTCGGCCGACTCTGGCTGGCCGGGCTCGGCGACCTTTACCTTCGCCGTCCTGCAGCCTGACGCAGTGACGATCGCGCGCGCGTGCTCCGGCGCGACCGCGGGCACCGTCACGTTGACAGGCACGCTGTCGCGCACCGGCGGCGGCCAGCCGACCGCGGCCGCTTCCAGGGCAGAAGCAAGCCAGCGCGCGCACTCCCGCGGGCCGTAGTCAGGGAACGGGGAGAATTCCCCCCACCCGGCCGGGCCGCACAGCAGCGCGCCCTCGCGCACCGTCGTGCCGCGGAACCTGACCGGCATCGGAATCGCGAAGGCCCGCAGCGTCGGCAGGAGCTGGGCGACGAGCTCGGCCGCCTGGACGGCTCGCGCGGGCTCGGTCACGGGCCTGTCGACCACGTGTCGCCCTCCTGCTGGTGTCCCGATGTGCCCGATTAACCTTACGACCGTGACCTACCGGGCGCTGCACGCGGTACAGTTCGCGGCCGCAGCGCGCGATCGCATGCTCGGTGTCCTCGCCGCGGCGCTCGACGGATCCGGCCCGCCGATACTTCCGCTCGACCCCGCCCTGTCGCGGGCTGCGCTGGCCCGCGTGCTTGCGGAGTTCAGGCCCGCCGCGGTGCACACCGAGGCGGGAACCGAGCTACTCCATAGTCCGGCCGCCGGGCGAGGCGCGGCCGGGCCGGGCATTGCGGACGACACCGCGGTCGTGATCGCGACCTCGGGATCGACGGGGCGGCCTAAGGCTGTCGAGCTCAGCGCGGCGGCCCTCACCGCCTCAGCGACGGCATCGCTGCGCCGCATCGGCGCGAGTCCGGAGCTGGCCTGGCTGTGCTGCCTGCCGACATTTCACATCTCCGGCCTCGGAGTACTGGTCCGTTCCCTGGTCACCGGGACCGCCCCGGTGTTCGCCGCCGCCGCCAGCCCGCAGGTGCTCGCCGTCAGCGACTGCGCCTACGTGTCCCTGGTGCCCACCCAGCTGCGCCGGCTGCTTGACGCTGGCGCCGGGCCCGGGCCGGTGCAGGCCGTGCTGATCGGCGGCGCCGCGCCAGGCGAAGCGCTGCTGGCCGATGCGCGCGCCGCCGGCTGGCGGGTGATCACCACCTACGGCATGAGCGAGACGTGCGGCGGCTGTGTGTACGACTCCGTTCCCCTCGATGGCGTGCAGGTGCGCCTCGCGGACGGGCGGGTCGAGATCGCTGGCCCGACGCTATTTACCGGGTACCTGGGCCGACCGGAGCTGACGGCGTCAGTGCTCACCGGCGGGTGGTTCCTGACTGCCGACCTGGGGTACTGGCTGCCCGGCGGGGGCCTGGCCATCCGGGGCCGGGCGGACGACGTCATCAACACCGGCGGGAAGAAGGTCGTCCCTGGCGATGTCGAGGCGGTGCTGGGAACCGCGCCTGGCGTCGCAGACGTTGTCGTAGTGGGGCTGCCGGATCCGGAGTGGGGCGAGATGGTGACAGCTATCGTGATTCCGGCAAATCCGGCGGATCCCCCTGGTCTGACCGAGCTCCGGTCGAATGTCCGGGCGGTCATGTCCGCGTATGCGGCGCCCAGGAGGGTAGTGGTTGTGTCACAATTTCCGCTACTACCCTCCGGTAAGCCGGACCGGGTAGCCGTGCGGGAGCTGGCTCAGCGTCAGCTAGCGGCGCCGTTACCTGGCACCGGGTAGCCCCGCGGACCGCGGCCGTGCGCAGGCTATTCGCAGGCACACCAAAGAAACGCGGGAACAATTAGCCGCCTCGTGCGTTACAAGATAGTGCCCGAAGTGCTCACTGCCAAGTCCGCCGAGGGTCGCCGCACGAGTTCACGAGCGCCTGCGCAGCCGGAGGCGCGGGTACTGGCGCATGCCCGTTATGCGCCCACGAAGGGAGGCGCCTCATGGCCAGGACAGCGACCGCGACGTCGCCCGTCCCCGCGGACGAGGAAACCATGACCGACGTGGACGAGCTGATCCAGCGCGGCCGCGGCCAGGGCTACCTGTCGCTGCCTGAGCTCCGTGACGCCTTCGACAAGGCGCGCGTGTCTGCGGGTGAGGCCCGTTCCATCATCCGTGAGCTCACCGAGGCCGGCGTGCAGCTTGGCAACGAGCCGTCTGACGCGGCGGCTGGCGACGCGGACCTGACGAGCGGGGACCTCGGGGAGCTGGCGGGCGTGGCGGCGGCGACGCATGGGCTGGCGGACGCGGAGCGTGCCGCGCTAGCCGGCGACCGGGTTGCGGCGCCCGAAGTCGCTGACCCCGATGCGGCGAGCGCGCCGGAGACCGACCTGGACGACCAGACGTCGGTCATGGGCGACTCGGTGCACACCTACCTGAAGTCGATCGGCCGCAGGCAGCTGCTGACGGCCGAGGAGGAAGTCAACCTCGCCAAGCGGATCGAGGCCGGGCTGTACGCCGAGCACAAGCTGGAGACCGAGCCGAGGCTCAGCCGGCAGTACCGCGCCGAGCTCGACGCCGTCGCGGCGGACGGCAGGCGGGCCAAGGCGCACATGCTCGAGGCAAACCTGCGGCTGGTTGTGTCGGTCGCCAAGAAGTACTCCGACCGCGGGCTGTCGCTGCTCGACGTCGTCCAGGAGGGGAACCTGGGCCTCATCAGGGCGGTGGAGAAGTTCGACTACTCCAAGGGCTACAAGTTCTCCACGTACGCGATGTGGTGGATCCGGCAGGCGATCCAGCGCGGGTTCGCCGACTCGGCGCGGACGATCCGGCTGCCGGTGCACGTGCTGGAGATGCTGAGCAAGCTCAGCAGGGTCGAGCGCGACATGCACCAGCGCCTCGGCCGCGAGCCGACCCCGGCGGAACTGGCCGTCGAGCTCGACCGGACCCCGGACCAGATCGAGGAGCTGCTGCGCACCAGCCGGCAGCCGATCAGCCTGGACTCCACGATCGGCGAGGACGGCGAGACCAGCATCGGCGACCTGATCGAGGATGTGGACGCACCCGAGGCAGCCGAGCTCGTCGACCGCCAGCTGATGGCCGAGCAGCTACGGCACGCGCTCGACGGGCTGACGCCGCGGGAGGCCACCATCATGTCGATGCGGTTCGGCCTGTACGACGGCAACCCGCACACGCTGGACGAGATCGGCAAGGCGCTGGGCCTCACCCGGGAGCGGATCCGGCAGCTGGAGAAGCAGTCGCTGTCCAAGCTGCGCCACCCGAGCCGCGCACAGCCGCTGCTGGACTACGCGAGCTGACCGGAAATGCCCACCTCAGCCGGGCGCGCGGCAGCGCCGGCGGAGCCGGCTCTTTGGCCTGCCGGTGATTGCGGCCGGCGGTTAGGCGGCGGCGCCTCCGGCA
>JBOHCP010000458.1:0-4703 GCA_050698875.1 Streptosporangiaceae bacterium
CGCCAGGCCGGCCTGCCGGGCCAGGCGGGCGAAAGTGACGCTGACGTTCTCGTGCCGCAGCCGGGTTCCCGTGCTGGACACGAGCAGCGCCTCGCTGACCGGATGGGGAAATGCCCGGTCCCGGAGGTTCCGGTAGTCCTGGACCGCGCCGGCTGCGGAGGGATGGAGCGGGAGCAGCCGGTCCCGGCCGAACTTGGCGTTCCGGACCAGGAGCAGCTGCCGCGCCGGGTCGAAGTCGGTGTCGTCGAGGGCGATGGCCTCGCCGATCCGCATTCCTTCTCCATGGGTCCCTAGCCTGTCGCATGACGTTGCATGAACCGGTCATCTGACGGGTTGTGCGGCGTGTCTCTCGGGGTGTTGCGCTCGTGGCTGGTAGTTGTTCATGCAGCCTGGCACGAGACCGAGAGGATCACAGGATGCGGGCGTTCCCGGTGGTGTTGCCGTCCGGCGCGAGGTACTGGACGGTGCTCGATGAGGACCTGGCCGTCGTGCCGGTCGCAGATGGGTTCCTGCGGCAGGTGCGGTTCGGCCGCGACGGCGCGGAGTCGACGACGAAGAGCTACGCGCACTCGATCGCGTTGTTCCTGCGCTGGTGTGCGCGGACGGGACGCACCTGGCAGGCAGGCGCGGGGCAGCTGGGGTTGTTCATGACGTGGCTCACGCATGGCGGGCCGGTGGCCTCGGGGGCCGGCGGCGGCTCGCAGGGGATGGTGCTGGCCGGGCCCGGCAGCACGCCGGCCCGCGGTGCCCGGCGGGTTAACGGCGTGCTGACTGCGGTGCGCGGGATGGTGGTGCACGCGGTCGCCGCCGGCCAGGCGGGCGGGGATCTGGTGGCGCTGCTGTATGAGGTCGCGGATGACCGGGATCTGCCGGATGCCGCGCGCGGCGAGGACGGGCAGATGGGCTCGCGGATGCGGGCCCGGCACCGGGTGCACGAGCCGCAGGCGCCAGTGAACCGGGCCAGTGACGAGGAGATCGTCGCGCTGCTGCAGGCGTGCCTGTCGGCGCGGGACCGGCTGATCGTGCTGCTGATGGCACGGGCCGGGCTGCGCCGCGGCGAGCTGTGCGGCCTGCGCCGCGGCGATGTGCACCTGCTGGCCGACTCCCGGCCGCTGGGGTGTGAGATCGCCCGCGCGCACCTGCATGTGGTCCGCCGGGAGGACAACCCCAACGGCGCGTGGGCCAAGTCCCGCCGGCAGCGCGTCGTGCCGCTGGACTTCCTGACGGTGCGGGCGTCCGACACCTACGCGCTGGAGCGGATGACGGTCTGCGGAGCGGCCGGCGGCGACTTCCTGCTGGTGAACTTGTTCCGTGCCCCGGTCGGCGCGCCGATGCGCCCCGGCGCGATCGGCGATCTGCTTGCCGCGGCCTCCCGCCGGGCGGGCCTGGCTGCGGCCGTCACGCCGCATCAGCTGCGGCACGCCTTCGGGAGCAACGCCGCCGATGCCGGGTGCGGCATCGACGTGGTCGCTGACCTGCTTGGCCACGCCTCGGTGTCGTCGTCGCAGGTGTATGTGCACCCCGACCCGGGCCGGCTGCGGGCGGCCGTTGATGCGGTGCCCAGCCCCCGCGAGCAGGCGGGAGCGACGTCATGACCGCAGCGGCGGCTGCGCGAGCGCGGCCGGTCGCGGCGGGCGCGGCCGGGTATGGCCATGTGCTGGCCGGGGTGAAGCTGGACGGCCCGGCGCAGCGGCTGGCCGCCCTGCTGGACCCGTCCTTCCTTTCCGGGGCTGGCTGGGATCCGGCGGACCGGGTGCTGTCCCTGCCCGCCGGGCACCGGCTGCTGGGCCGCGCGGTATGCCGGGTCGGCGGTTGCGCCACGACGCAGCACACGGGGCTCGGCGGGGTGTGTCACCGGTGCTTCACCCGGCTGACCGGGCAGGGGCTGACCGCGGAGCAGATCGCCGGGTCGCCGCGGCTGGCGCCGCTGCCGGCCCGCGTGGCGCGGTGCGCGGTGCCCGGATGCCAGCGCGAGCCCACGGTGACACAGGCGGTCTTGTGTGAGTCGCACGTCCGGCAGTTCCGCCAGCGTGCGGGCGAGCCGGCGATCGGGCAGTTCCTCGCCGATCCCCGGGTCCGGCCGCTGCCGCCGTTCAGCCCGTGCGCGGTCGCGGCGTGCACGCGCGCCGCCGACAGCGCTCGCGGCTTGTGCAACACCCACTACCAGCGGTGGCGGGTGGCCGCCAAGACCGATCATGATCTCGACGCCGGGCAATGGCAGCAGGCCGAGCCCGCGGTCGCCGAGGACGGGCAGGTCAGCCTGCACGGGCTGCCGCCGCTGGTGGTCGTGCAGGTCCTGTTCGGGGCCTGGCAGCGCACCTGCGGCGGGGCGAAGATCACCGACACCGACCTGCGGGTTGCCTGCCGCGCGCTGGTCCGCCAGCAGGTCACCTCGATCGAGGAGTGCGATTCCGGCAGCGTCCCTGGCAAGCCGGTCCGGAAGCTGCTGAACGCGCTGGCGTGTCACGTCCGGCGGGCGCTGGCCGATCCGGCCACTGAGCAGGCTAAGGACACCTGGGACCTGTCGGTCTTCGGTCATCCCGGGCGGCTGACCTTCGCTGGCATCACGCAGCAGTGGCTGCGCCAGGGCGCCAAACGGTGGGCGTCTGAGGATCTGCCGCGTCATCGCGGCAAAGGCGCCGCCAACGTCCAGGCGAAGATCCACGCGCTGGCCCGGCTGTCGGAAAGCCTGCGAGCCAGGCCCGATCACGGAGAGCTGCCGACCGCATTGGGGCGCGCCGACATCGAGGCGTTCCTTAACCGCCTCGGCTACCTCGAATCAGCCGGGACGATCAGCCGGTATCACCGCAACGTCCTCTGCCGGGGCGCCCGCACCGTGCTGGCCGGGATCCGCGCAATGGGCCTGACCCGGCCCGGGCAGGCCGCCGCGGGGCTGCCCGGCGACTTCGTCATCGGAGCCGGGGATATTCCCGCCGAGCCGGTGCGCGGCGAGCCCAGCCGTGACCTGCCACCCGAGATCATGACCGTCCTGTGCGCCAGTCTGGACACCCTGCAGCCGCCGGAAGTCAAGGCCGCCACCCAGATCGCCATCGACACCGGCCGGCGCCCCGAGGACATCCTCGGCCTGCCGCTGGACTGCCTGGCCCGCGACAAAGACGGCGCCGCTGTCCTTGTCTATGACAACGCCAAGGCCCACCGGCTGGGCCGCCGCCTGCCGGTCAGCCAGGCCACCGCCACGGTGATCACCGGCCAGCAGGCCCGGGTCCGGGCCCGGTTCCCCGGCACACCGCCTGGTGAACTGAAGCTGCTGCCCGCCGCGCGGCGCAACCCCGACGGGCGCAGGCCCATGACCATCGACATGCTGGAAGGACGGCACCGCGAGTGGGCAGGCCGGCTCGGGCCCCTGCGCACCCGCGACGGCGCCGAGTTCAACCCGGCCAAGATCGTCCCCTACGCCTACCGGCACACCTACGCCCAGCGGCACGCCGACGCCGGCGTGCCCATCGACGTCCTGGCCGAGCTCCTCGATCACCGCAACCTTAACGTCACCCGCTGCTACTACCGGGTCGGCGAAGACCGCCGCCGCGAGGCGGTCGACAAGGTGACCGCGCTCAGCTTTGACCGGCACGGCAACCGGATCTGGCGCGACGCCGCCGCCCTGCTGGAATCCGCGCACGCCCGCTACGCGGTCGGCGAGGTCGCCGTCCCCTACGGCCGCTGCACCGAGCCGTCCAACGTGCAAGCCGGCGGCGGCGCCTGCCCGGTCCGGTTCCGCTGCGCCGGCTGCGACCATTTCCGCACCGACGTCTCCTACCTCCCGGACCTGACCGCCTACCTCGATGACCTGCTGCGCACCCGGGAGCGGCTCGCCGCCGCCATCGCCGGCGTCGATGAGTGGGCCCGCGCTGATGCCACCCCCGCCGAGGAGGAGATCACCCGGATCCGGCGGCTCATCGGCCGCGTCAAGGGCGACATGACCAGGCTCGGCGATCCCGAACGCGCCCGGGTCGACGAAGCTGTCACCGTGATCCGCAAGCACCGCGCGGTGTCCCTGGGCATGCCGTCCGTCCGCACCACCCCGCCCTCACACGCAAGCGAGGCCCTAGCATGACACTCCCAGCCCCCGCCCGGCCCACGGCGGACAACAGCCCGCGATCCGCGGCGATGAAGACGGGACGTCAGGCCGACTCCGCCCGCCGCCGCCAGCGCGTCATCGCAACGCTCAACCGCGCCGCCGCCGACGGCACCGAGATCACCGTGGCTGGCATTGCCCGCGCAGCCTCGGTGGACCGCACCTTTCTCTACCGGCACCGCGACCTGCTCGGCAAGATCCATGCCCTGCAAGCCGCTCCGCCCGCCAGCGGCGGCACCACCGGCCCGGCCGTCACCTGCGCCTCGCTGCAAGCCGACCTGCTCGCCGCCCATGAGCGCTGCGTCCGGCTGAACGCCCGCGTGCGCCAGCTTGAGAAATGCCTGTCCGAGGCGCTCGGGGACCAGGCATGGCGCGAGTCCGGGCTCGGCGCCCCCGCCGATACCGACGCCCTCAGCCAGCAGATCACCCACCTCGAGCAGCAGGCCATCGACCTGCGCCTCCAGCTCGAAGAACAAGGCGAGGACCTCGCCGCGGCCCGGGCCGCCAACCGCGAGCTCATGGCCCAGCTCAACGCCACGGCACGACACCGATGACACGCCGTATCCGGTACTTGCGCCACACCTGCCGCGCACGCTATACTCCATACATC
>JBOHCP010000459.1:0-4702 GCA_050698875.1 Streptosporangiaceae bacterium
TCAATGAGCCGCACCCCGGTAGCGCCGATGGCCGCCAGCGCGGCTGTGATGTCGGCCACTCCGTAACCAACGTGATGCATCCCCTCGCCCCGCCTGGACAGGAACCGGCCGACCGGCGTGTCCGGGCCGAGCGGCTCAAGCAGCTGCAGATAGGAATGGCCGGCCGGGCCGCCGCTGACCTCGAGCATGGCTTCCCTGACGCCCTGTGGTTCGTTGACCTCGATGCTCGTGACGGTCAGCCCGAAGGTCGACTCGTAGCGGGCGATGGTCACCTCAAGGTCCCGGCAGGCGATCCCCACGTGGTCGATCCGAGTCAGCACGGCTTCTTGCTCCTCTGGCCGCTGGTCTGGTCACAGGTATCGTGTCAGCTATGCGGGAAGCGGTCATCGTCGGCGGGGCTCGGACCCCCATCGGCCGCCTGCTCGGCGCGCTCAGCGGTTTCAGCGGTGCGCAGCTTGGCGGCCTTGCCATCAAGGCGGCGCTGGATCGAGCGCGCGTGCCGGGCAGCCAGGTCGATTACGTGATCATGGGTCAGGTGCTGCAGGCCGGCGAGGGCCAGATCCCGGCGCGCCAGGCAGCGGTCGCGGCCGGGATCCCGATGACCGTGCCGGCCCTGTCGGTCAACAAGGTGTGCCTGTCGGGTCTGGCCGCCATCGCCCTCGCTGCGCAGCTCATCCGCGCTGGCGAGTTCGACGTGGTGGTAGCGGGCGGCATGGAGTCGATGTCCAGGGCGCCGCACCTGCTGCCGGGCTCCCGGACCGGCGTCAAGTACGGGGATACCGCGCTGGTGGACTCCATGGCGCTGGACGGCCTCACCGACGCCTTCGATCAGGTGTCGATGGGAGAGTCGACCGAGCGGCACAACTTCAGGCTCGGGATCAGCCGGACTGAGCAGGACGCCTTCGCAGCCCGGTCGCATCAGCTGGCAGCGCGGGCAGCCAAGGACGGTGTGCTGGCCGAGGAGATCGTCCCGGTGGCCATCCCGCAGCGGCGCGGCGAGCCGGTCCTTGTGGACACCGACGAGGGCGTGCGGGCGGACACGACCGTGGCGGCGCTGGCGGCGCTCAAGCCCGCGTTCGCGGCTGGCGGCACGATCACGGCCGGGTCGTCGTCGCAGATCAGCGACGGGGCGTGCGCGGTTGTGCTGATGTCTGCCGAGGCCGCCGCTGCGGCCGGGGCCACCGTGCTGGCGGAGGTCGGCGCGCACGGCGTCGTCGCCGGGCCTGATAACTCGCTGCACTCCCAGCCGTCCCTGGCCATCAAGCGCGCGCTCGCGCGCGCCGGGCTGGCGGCAGCCGACCTGCGGCTGATCGAGATCAATGAGGCGTTCGCCGCCGTTGTGCTGCAGTCCATCCGCGACCTTTGCGTCAGCCCGGACATCGTCAACGTCAACGGCGGTGCCATCGCCATCGGGCACCCGCTCGGCGCTTCCGGGGCCCGCATCGCGCTGCACTTGATCTACGAGCTTAGCCGGCGCGGCGGCGGACTTGGCGCGGCCGCGCTGTGCGGCGGTGGCGGTCAGGGCGATGCGCTGCTGTTCCGGGTGCCGGCCACCGAACAGGCCTGACCGGCCGGTGGCGGCGGCACCGGCGGCAGGGTCGTCCCCAGCCAGGCGCAGCGACCCGGAGGCTCTCATCGGCGCGGCCCGCGGTGGTGATCCGCGCGCGCTGGCCCGCCTGGTCTCGCTCGTCGAGGACTCCTCGCCGCTGCTGCGTCCGATCATGCAGGCCATTGCGCCCATGACCGGGCAGGCGCACGTCGTGGGGCTCACGGGGTCGCCCGGCGTCGGCAAGTCGACCGTGGCCGGCGCGCTGGTCCGCCGCTATCGCGACCACGGCCACCGGGTAGGTGTGCTGGCCGTTGACCCCTCGTCGCCGTTCACCGGCGGCGCGCTGCTCGGCGACCGGGTCAGGATGCAGGAGCACGCGACCGATGACCAGGTGTTCATCCGCTCGATGGCAAGCCGGGGCCACCTCGGCGGCCTGGCGCAGGCGACGCCGCAGGCGCTGCGCATCCTGGATGCCGCCGGCTTCGGCCTGGTCTTCGTCGAGACGGTGGGGGTCGGCCAGGCCGAGGTCGAGATCGCATCGCTAGCCGACACCGTGCTGGTGGTGGTGGCGCCGGGTCTCGGCGACTCCATCCAGGCGGCGAAGGCCGGCATCCTGGAGATCGCCGATGTCTTCGCGGTCAATAAGAGCGACCGGCCGGGGTCGCAAGAAGTGATCAGGGACCTGCGCACGATGCTGGCGATGGCCAGGTACGGTCCCGGCGACTGGAAGCCGCAGCTCGTGGCGGCCGCGGCCGCGAGCGGCGAGGGCATCGATGATCTCGCCGCGGCCATTGACGAGCACCGCGACTGGCTGGCCGCCAGCGGTCGGCTGCTTGAGCGGCGCCGGGCCAGGGCGAGGGTGGAGATCTCCGCCATCGCGGTCGGCGAGCTGCGTCAGCGAGCAGGTCAGCTACCGGGCGCGTCCCGGCTGGCTGAGCTGGCCGAGCGAGTGTGCGCGGGGAAGCTGGATCCGTACTCGGCTGCGGACGAGCTGATCGCGGGCTCGTGAGCTGTCGCGCGGCGGGCGGCCGCCGCCTTCACTGCGGCATCGAGCACCGACTCACTGCGCAGCCGGGCGTCGTAGGCGGTCTTGCCGCCGCGGACGCCGAACAGCCGCTTGGTGATGACCAGGTACAGCACCAGCGCCAGGTTCGCCGCGAGCAGCACCAGCGCGAGCACGGACACCTTCCTCGTGAGGTCGTAGATCTCCAGCGGCAGGCCGAGTGAGGTCGCGATCATGGCGAAGTACTCGCCCCACCGCCTGGCCAGCCACAGTCCGGTGCCCTCGACCACCTCGATCACCGCGTACGCGGTCACCCCGATGGCCAGCAGCAGGGCCGTGCCGCCGCTCAGCGTCAGCGCGTGCTGCACGAGCCCGTACAGCTTGGAATGGCTGATGTCGATGCCGAGGTCTCTGAAGATGTCCCTGACGATCGGCAGGTTGCGGTTCAGCGCGGCCTCGATCGACGCGCGCGCGGCCACGAACCGCCAGAGCGCCACGGCCAGCGCGCCGAATAGCAGGGCGCGCGCATACCGTTCCACCGCGAACAGGCGCAGGATCAGCTTGCTGCGGATCTCCCTGCCGCGCGGGACCATCGGGGTGCCGGCCGCCGGGCCGGACAGGGCAGCCGGTCCTGGCACGAAGGTGCCGCAGCGCAGGCACCGCCAGGCCGTTTCGCCCGGCAGGGTGGCCCCAAGTTCTGCCCGCAGCTCAGGCTCGTCCGGGGCGAACGTCACGTGTCCGTTCCGGCTGCAGCTGAGCATGCTCCAGTCCACGCTGGCAGCTTACGGTAGCGGCCGCAGTGGTCTGCCTCGCCGCAGCAGGGCCCGGCGGCGGATCGGCGGGCTCACCGTTAGTTAGCGGTCGGCCGGGACCACCACGCCGTCGGTCAGCACCAGCACCTCGTCGCAGGCCAGCCTCAGCGCATCTCCGTCGCAGCCGGCCAGCACGACACCGCTGTCCTGGCTCAGAGCGCGGATGGCCGTGGCTAACGCCGTGATGTCGCGCAGTTCCAGGCCGTCGAGGAGACCGTCGAGCAGCAGCAGCTCAGGCTGGTGGGCGGCCGCGGCAGCCAGCCGGGCCCGTCGGCCCACCGCCTCGGGCACGGCCCGGAGTGGTACATCGGCCCACGGCGTCAGCGCCAGCTCGTCCAGGATGGCGGCCGCGAGCAACTGGCGGTCGGCCTCGCCGTGCCTGGCCAGCCGGGCACCGTGCGCCACCAGTCCTCGAACGCGCAGCCACGGCAGCGACCTGACGGTGCGGCGCGCGACCCCGACCCGGCGCCGGACGGCTGCCCGGCCACGCACGGTGGCCATGTCGTGGCCGAGCACGCGCAGTTCCCCGTAGGCGGGCCGCGCCACCCCGGCCAGCAGGTCGATGATCGCTGTGGCCTGCGCCGGGTGACCGATCTGGATGCCGAGAACCGACCGGGTCGGCTCCGGGGCGCCAAGCCGGAAGCTGGCGGCGCGGACTGCGAAGCCCCGGCCGAGCCGCACGCCGATCCCGGCAGCGATCACCGGGTCAGGTCCCATGACCGCGCGGCCAGACGGCACTGATCCCCCCCGGGGTCCCGGCAATGATCGGTTCTTCCGCAGGCAATGTAACTGTCTGTAATTAACCATGTCCACGTACGCGCCGGCGGGCGCGGCGCGGTGTCCGCTTGCGCGGGCTCATGGCTGGCGTTGAGGGGGGAACGCCAGGTCTTCGGGCATCGGTCGCAGGCCAGGCCGCGGCCGCGGTCACGGTACCTTGTTGGCTGTGCCCAAGCCGCTCGACCTGCCGTTTGACCCGATCGCGCGGGCCGCGGAAACCTGGGAGGCCAGGTTCGGCGAGCCCGCGGCGATGGCAGCGGTCACCGCGATCATGCGCGTCCAGCAGATCCTGCTCGCGCAGCTTGACGCGGTGCTGCGCCCGCACGAGCTGACCTTCGCCCGCTACGAGGCGCTCGTCCTGCTCAGCTTCAGCCGGGACGGCGAACTGCCGATGCGCATCATCGGCGACCGGCTCATGGTCCACCCGACGAGCGTGACGAACACGATCGACCGGCTGGAGCGCGACCGGCTGGTTGCCCGCAAACCGAACCCGCGCGACGGGCGTGGCACGCTCGCGGCGATCACCCCGGCCGGGCGCGAGGTCATGCGGCGGGCTACCGA
>JBOHCP010000460.1:0-4700 GCA_050698875.1 Streptosporangiaceae bacterium
GATCCGGGTCCTGCTGCTCGGCAGGGAAAGCCCCCATGCGCGCCGGGAGAAGGACAGGGTCAGTCCGGATACCGCCCGCCGGGCTCAGCTGCCACGATGATGAGACCTCGTCAGCTTGGCGGACTAGCCGGATCAGCCTGGCGGCTGATGCGGCGACCGGGCCAGCCTGGGAGCATGGCGGCCAGGCAACGGGGGCCGCCGGGGAAACCGGCATGGCGGACCCGAACCGATGACGCGGCGGATGGTCGGCCGCACCCGGAGGGACAGTGATCGCACAACCCGCGACGACGCGCGACCAGGCAGGTCAGCCGCAACCCGGAGCTGTCATCGAGGCCCGCGGCCTGACCAAGCGATACGGCACCACGGTCACGGCCCTGGACGACCTGACCGTGACGATCCGGCCCGGTATCACCGGCCTGATCGGCGCCAACGGGGCCGGCAAGTCGACGCTCATCAAGATCCTGCTCGGACTGCTTGAGCAGACCAGCGGCCACGCCCTCGTGCTCGGCCGCGACTGCGCGCGGGACGGCTTCGCGATCCGGACGCTGACCGGCTACATGCCGGAGCACGACTGCCTGCCACCAGACGTCACGGCGACCGAGTTCGTGACCCACCTGGGCCGGATGTCGGGGCTGCCGGCCGCGGCCGCCAGGGAGCGCGCCGCGGACTCGCTCCGCCACGTCGGCCTGTACGAGGAGCGCTACCGGCAGATCGGCACCTACTCCACTGGCATGAAGCAGCGGGTCAAGCTGGCACAGGCGCTGGTGGGCGATCCGAGGCTGCTGCTGCTCGACGAGCCGACCAACGGCCTGGACCCGGCCGGGCGCACCGCCATGCTCGATCTCATCGCGCGCATCGGCTCGGAGTTCGGCATCTCGATCCTCGTGGCATCGCACCTGCTCGGCGAGATCGAGCAAGTCTGCGATCACCTGGTCGCGATCGACGCCGGACGGCTGCTGCGGGCCGACTCCATCAGCTCGGTGACACAGGCCAGCGCCGTGCTCCTGGTCGAGGTCGACGAAGGCATCGAGCTGCTGCAGGCCGAGCTGGCCAGGCGCGGGCTCAGCCCGGCCCGGTTCCAGCGCGGCCTGCTTGTCCCGCTCACTGGCGACCCGACCTACGACGCGGTCCGCGACAGCGTCGCCGATCTCGGCCTCCCGCTAAGCCGGATGGAGCAGCGCAGGCATCGAGTCGAGGAGCTGTTCAGAGAAGACCCCGCGGTCTCGGCGATGCCCGACGCGCAGACGACAGGAGCTGCCAGTGTCTGCTGAGGCCGGAGCTGGCCCCGGACAGCTCACGCCGACCGCCGAAAGCGGCGTGATCCACAACATCGGCTACCGCCGCTACGACGCCGAACGGCTCGGCCGAGCGCGCATCGTGCTGGCACTGACCTGGCACAGCTTCCGCGCCGCGTTCGGGCTCGGCCGGGGAGCGAAGGCAAAGGTATTCCCCGCGCTGCTGTTCGCGCTCCTTTGCCTGCCGGCCGCGGTCAACGCGGTGGCGCTGGCGACCCGCCCCGGCGCCGGGCCCATCGTCGGCTACGACGGCTACATACCGTCGCTGCGGACCGTGGCCATGCTGATCTTCGTGGCGCTGGAGGCTCCCAATCTGGTCTCCACCGACTTGCGCAACCACACGCTGCCGTTGTACTTCGCGCGGCCGATCCACCGGATCGATTACCCGGTGGCCAAGCTCACCGCGTTCGTGCTGGCCTGCCTGGCGCTGGTGGAGATCCCGTTGCTGCTCCTGTACATCGGCAACGTGACCCAGGTGCACGGCGCGCATCAGGTCTGGGCCCAGACCCTTCAGCTCGGTCCGGGCCTGCTATACGGCGCGGCCTGGGCGGTGCTGCTCGCCAGCATCGGGCTGCTGCTGGCCTCGGCCACCGGCAAGCGGGTGTTCGCGATCTGCGCCATCGGCATCCCGCTGTTCCTCAGCTACATCGTGGCGCAGGTGCTGATGCACGTCGGCAGCCAGGCCTACGGTCCGGCCGGACCTGGCGAGCCCTCCGCGCTCGCCAGCCTGGCCGGCCTGATCAGCCCGTTCACGCTGCTGGGCGGCCTGCTGCGCTGGCTCGAGGCACCGCCAGGGCCGGGCACGATCGTCCGGCTGCAGCAGACGATCGTGGGCCACTACGGCCCGGTGTACGGCGTGGTCTTCGCCGCGCTCACCCTCGCCGCCGTCGGCGGGCTGATCGGCAGGTACCGGAAGGTTGGTGTCGGGTGACCGCGATCGAACTGCGCGGTGTCTCGCGCTGGTACGGCAACGTGGTGGCGGTCAACGACGTCACCATGACGATGGGCCCTGGCGTCACCGGGCTGCTCGGCCCGAACGGCGCCGGCAAGACGACGATCCTGCACATGGTCGCCGGGTTCCTGATGCCGTCCCGCGGCGAGGTCACGGTGGCCGGGCGCAGTAGCTGGCGCAACCCGGGCATGTTCCGTCAGGTGGGCGTCGTGCCCGAGCGTGACTCGGTGTACGCGTTCCTCACCGGCGCCGAGTTCGTCACGGCCACCGCGAGGCTGCACGGCCTGCCCGGCCCGGACGCTGCCGCCCGCCGGGCGATCGGCCTGCTCGAGATGACCGAGGCGCAGGACCGGAAGATCTCGACCTACTCCAAGGGCATGCGGCAGCGGATCAAGGTGGCGGCCGCGCTGGTGCACGATCCCGAGGTCGTGCTGCTGGACGAGCCGTTCAACGGCATGGATCCGCGGCAGCGGCTGCACATGATGGACCTGCTGCACGCGCAGGGAGAGCAGGGCCGGGTCATCGTGTTCAGCTCGCACATCCTGGAGGAAGTCGAGCGGCTGTCCGGCATCATCCAGGTCATCGTCGGCGGCAGGCTCGCCGCATCCGGTGACTTCCGGGCCATCCGGCGGCTGATGACCAACCGGCCGCACGTCTTCCTGTTGCGATCGTCGGACGACAGGGCGCTCGGTGCCGCGCTGATCGGACGGCCCGCGGTCAGCGCGGTCGAACTGACGACGCACGGCCTGCAGGTACGCGCGTCCGACTACGGGACGTTCACCAGGGAGGTCGCCGGGGTCAGCCGCGACCACGGCATCCGGCTCACTCAGGTGCAGCCCGCCGACGAGTCGCTGGAGAGCGTCTTCACCTACCTGCTGGCGTCCTGATCATGACCGGCACTCCGAAGCGCGAGGGAGCGGCCCAGCCGATGCCTGACGTATTCCCGGCAGTACTCAACGGCGTGGTCATGCGACTGACGCTGCGAGCGGCGATGAGCCGGAGGCGGGCGCTGCTGTTCGCGCTTCCTGCCGTCCTCCTCATCGGCATCTCTGCGCTGCTGAAGGCGACTGCCAGCAGCGCGGTCTGGCCGCCGGAAGTGCTGGGCACCGTCGGGTACCTCATCCTGGCGCTGACCGCCCTGATCGTCGGCGGCAGTGTGCTCGGCGCCGAGGTCGACGACGGCAGCATCCTGCACTTGCTGGCGACGCCGGTGAGCCGCCGGACCATCGTGCTCAGCAAGTACCTGATCGCGGTCCTGCTGACCATGGCGTTCGCGGCCGTTCCCGAGTACCTCGCGGGCGCGATCGCCACCGGTGCCGCGAGCAAACTGGCCATCGGCCTGCTCATCGGGGCCCTCGCCGGGTCGGTGATCTACAACGCGATCTTCCTCATGCTGACCGCCGTGTTCAGCCCCGGCGCCGCGCTGGCGATCGGGCTGCTGTACATCCTGCTCTGGGAAGGGCTGCTCGCGAGCCTGGTCCCTGGCGTCGGCCTGCTCTCGGCCGAGCATTACAGCCTGGCGATCGCGAACTCGGTCGCGCACAACGGCGCCCTGCACGCCAACCTCACCCTTGGCACCGGTACCGGTATGGGGATCGCCGTCACGGTCCTGTGCCTGGTGCTGGCCACCATCTGCCTGTCCGGGTTCAACGTCAAGGGCGACGTCGCCTGAGACCGCAGCTCCCTGCCACCGTCGGCCGGGGCTGAGCTGCGCGCCTGCCGGTCAGCGGGCCGTGGTGTCGTCCGGCACGAACGCCCGGCCGTGGCCAGGAATGATCACCGTGGCCACGGCGAGGATGCGCGCGCGGCTCGCCGCCAGCACGGCCGCGTCGGGGGCGAACGGGTCCTCGGCGGGCCCGTCGGACGCCCACCAGGCGTGCGTGCAGGCGTGCACGCCGTCCGGCGTGACCGCGAGCGTGCTGATGTCCTCCGGCGTGTGCCCCGGAGTCGCGATGAGCCGGACCGACGGGCTGAGCGCGTACCCGTCCGCCGGACGGCTAATCCACCGATCGCCGGCGTAGATCGCCCAGTGATCGTGAATCCTCGCGTTCGGGAAGAGCGCCGCGTTCACCGTGTGGTCGGGGTGGTGGTGACTGAACACCACGTCCGTGACCGACTCGGGCGTGACGCCGTGGCTGGCCAGTGCCGCCAGCAGCGCAGGCCGGGACGGTACCATGCCCGGATCCACGATGACGGCCACGTTACCCTCCCGGATGAGGGTGACCGTGCTTGCCACCCGCTCGTCGTCGCTATGGAGGCCAACGTAGCCCGCCTGCAGGATGTGCACCTGCGCGGTGCCGGCCGCAGGGAGGTCCATCGCCGGCCGCTAGTGTAGTGTCTCACTTTTAACTAGTGATTCGCTCTAATGTGACCCGGCCCGGCGGACCTTCTCCAGGATCTCCTCGGCGGTGGCGGTCCACACGAACGGCCTCGGCTCGGCGTTGTTCGCGCTC
>JBOHCP010000461.1:0-4698 GCA_050698875.1 Streptosporangiaceae bacterium
CCACGAGGGCCTCCAGGCTCGGCGTTGAGTTCCAACGCCGATCCTGGGCACCCTTTCACCGCAAACAGGGCGCGACACGCCGTTAGACCTTGGAATTGATCATCTAGGCTGAGCGGGTGCAGGAAGCCATCTCGATTGCCGAATTGAGCCCGCCAGGCTTCCTGAGCACGATCGACCAATTCGTCGCCATCTACGGCGCCGCGATGGGTGCCGGGCGGGACGAGCTGCCGTCCCGGCGGGCGATCATGGAACGGCATGCGGTCAACCTCGGCTTCCGGGCGCTGGCGGTGACGGCCGACGCGGCGGGCCGGATCGTGGCGTTCACCTACGCCTTCCGCGGCATGCCCGGCCAGTGGTGGCACGACGTCGTGCGGGCGGGCATCTCCTCCCGGTCCGGCCTGCCGGCCGCCAGGGACTGGCTGGACGACGTCCTCGAGATCGCCGAGGTCCACGTCCATCCAGAATTCCAGGCGCGCGGCATCGGCCGGCGAATGGTGCTCGCCCTGGCAGCCGACCGCGCCGAGCGCACGGCCGTGCTCTCCACCAAGGACGCGACAACCCCGGCGCGGCGCCTGTACCGGAGTCTCGGGTTCGCTGACCTGCTGACCGACTTTGTCTTCCCCGGCGGCGGACCACCGTACGCGGTCATGGGAGCCGTGCTGCCCCTGGCTGGCCAGCGGGCCCGTCTCAGCCCGGCCGGCGCCTAGCCCGGCCGGCGCCTAGCCCGGCCGCGCGACGCTACGATCCTGCCGCCTGGCCCAGGCCCAGCACCTGGTAGATCTCTCGCGTGGCCCGTGATCCGTTCAGCGTGTAGAAGTGCAGCCCGGGCACGCCCTCGGTGAGCAGGGTCTCGCACATGGCGGCGGCGAACTCGACGCCGATCTTTCGCACGGCCGCCTTGTCATCGGAGTGCGCACGCAGGTCGTCGGCAAGGCCCGCAGGGAACCGGCAGCCGGACAGCTGCACCGCGCGCTCGATGCCGGGGACGCTGATGATCGGCATGATGCCGGGGATGATCGGCACGTCGCAGCCGCAAGCCACGACGGCGTCTCGCAGCCGCAGGTAGTCCTCGGGGTGGAAGAACATCTGTGTGATGGCAAAATCGGCTCCGGCGCGCACCTTGCGCACGAAGAAGTCAACGTCAGACTCCCAGCTCAGCGACCTGGTATGACCCTCGGGGAAGGCTGCGACACCCACACAGAAGTCGCCGGACTCCCGGATCAGCCGCACGAGCTGGGCAGCGTGCCGCAGGCCCTGCGGATGCGGCACCCAGTCCGCCTGCGGGTCACCCGGCGGGTCTCCCCGCAGCGCTAGCATGTTGCGAACGCCGACGTCGGCGTAGCAGCCGATGACGTGGCGCAGTTCGGCAACGCTGTGATTCACGGCCGTCAGGTGGCCCACCGGCGTCAGCGTGGTCTCGGCCGCGATCCGCCCCGTGACCCGCACAGTCCGGTCCCTGGTCGAGCCGCCGGCCCCGTAGGTCACCGAGACGAAGGTCGGCCGCAACGGCTCGAGCTGGCGGATGGCCAGCCACAGCCGCTGCTCGTCGGCCTCCGTCTTGGGCGGCATGAACTCGAAAGAAAACGACTGCCGCCCGTCGGCGAGCAGGTCCCTGATCACAGGGGCAGCGCTAACCGGCATGCCGAGAAGGGTATCCGCATCCGCCGGGCGGCCAGGCCGCGGCCCGCCGCGGGCGGGATAGTCTCAGAAAGCGTGGCAGCCGACCACGCCGGATCCGACCCGGCCCAGCTCGAGCGCATCCGCGCCCGGGTGAGCGACGCCCTGGCAGCGTTCCTGGCTCGCCAGCACGTGGTGCTTGCCGAGATCGGCGCTGACGTGCTGCCGTGCCTTGACGCCATCGCCGCCCTGCTCGCCGGGGGCAAGCGGCTGCGGCCCGCGTTCTGCTACTGGGGCTGGCGCGCCGCCGGCGGCGACGACTGCCGGGAGATCTTCGCCGCGGCGGCTTCACTCGAACTGCTCCAGGCGAGCGCTCTTGTGCACGACGACGTCATCGACGACAGCGACCTGAGGCGCGGCCAGCCCGCGGTGCACAAGCGCTTCGCCGGCTGGCACGCGGCGACCGGCCGGTCCGGCAGCGCGGAGCGATTCGGGGTGGGCGCCGCGATCCTGGTCGGTGACGTCCTGCTGGCCTGGACGAACGAGCTGTTCCGGAACAGCGGCCTCGCGCCGGACGTGCTGCACCGCGGCGCGCCCGTCCTCGCCGCCATGCAGACTGAGCTTGCCGCCGGCCAGTACCTGGACCTGCTCAGCCAGGCAGACGCCAGCACGTCGGTAGCCGCTGCCCTCCGGGTGAGCACGTACAAGACCGCGAAGTACAGCACCGAGCGCCCACTCCAGCTCGGCGTCGCGCTGGCGGCGGCCGCAAGCGGTTCCGCCGCCGGCGACGAGCTGGCCAGCGCCTGCTCCCGATACGGGTCGCCGCTCGGCATCGCCTTCCAGCTCCGCGATGACATGCTCGGCGTCTTCGGCGACCCGGCGCGGACCGGCAAGCCAGCCGGCGGGGACATCGCCGAGGGCAAGCGCACCGTGCTGCTCGCCCTGGCCAGCGAGCGCGCCAGCGCAGCCCAGGCCGCCGTGCTCGACCGCCACCTCGGTGAGCGCGCCCTGACGGAGGCATCCGCCGCAGCGGTCAGGACCGTGCTCACCGACACCGGCGCGGTCGCCGAGTGCGAGCACCTCATCGCCGCCTGCCGCAAGGAGGCCATCGCCGCCCTGGACGCCGCGCCCGTCACCGGGGAGACCCGATCGGCCCTCGCGGCGCTGGCGGAGTACGTCACCAGCCGCGACGAATGACCCAGCCAGCAACCGACCTTCCCGCGGGGAACGGAGCCGCCCGCCCGCCCGCCCGGCCGGCCGCGAGCGCGAGCCGGTCAGCTCCCGGCCACCGCGGGCTTGCGGGCCCGGATCGCGAGGATGGTCGGGACGGGGCGATCGCCAAGCTCGGCAACGTGCTCGATCAGCAGAGCTGCGCTGATGAATCCGGTCAGCAACTCGGCCAGCGGGTGATGCCGCATCCCGACCCTGATGCGGACGTAGGGACCCCACCACGGGGATCGCTGATGCCAGCCACTCTGCCGGTAGCCAGGATGCGCCCAGCTCCCGCCATCGTCCATCCACTCGATGTGCGGTCCGTTGAAGCACGGGTGGACGCCGTAGCAGGCGAGCACCCCGCCCGGCTGCAGGACTCGCGCGGCTTCGGCCAGCACGACAGCGAAGTCCTCGACGTCGGTGGAGATCCAGATCGCGGCCACCGCGCTGAAGCTCTCGTCGGCGAATGGCAGCGCGGCAGCGTCGGCCTGCATGACCGGCCCGGACCGGCCGCGCGCGAACCGCAGCTGATCCGCCGACCGGTCCAGCCCGACTACGGTGCGCCCGGTAGCGGCGAGCGCCTCGAGATAGCTCCCGCCGCCACAGCCGAGGTCCAGGCACAGGCCAGCCCCTGGCCCGATGAGGTCCCGCACGACCGGCGCGTTACGCTCGGCCTTCGGATGGTTCCAGGCCTCGTACCAGTCGGCGTGGCCGTCGTAGCGCGCTGCCGTGACGGGCATCCTCGCCTCCCGCTGCCGTCTGCTGCCGACGCTAGCTCACGGGGCCGCACGCAGACAGCACGCTCTGCTGACCGCAGAATCGACGCGGCCGGGCGCGCTAGGCCAGCCGGGCGCGCTAGGCCAGCCGGGCGCGCTAGGCCAGCCGGGCGGCGAGGCGGGCGGCAGTCGAGGCCGGGTCGTCGGCATCGGTGAGCACGCGGACCACGACGATGCGGGTCGCGCCGACCGCCAGCACCTGGTCCAGGTTCGACTCGTCGATGCCGCCGATGGCAAACCACGGCCGGGACGTGCCTAGTCCCGCGGCGAACCGGAGCAGGTCCAGGCCAGGCGCCGGGCGGCCCGGCTTGGTCGGCGTCGGCCACACCGGTCCGGCGCAGTAGTAGTCAGCCGCGGGCTCGACCGCGGCCGCCGCCGTCTCCGCCTCGGCGTGCGAGGACAGCCCGATCAGCGGCGCCGGCCCGATCAGCGTCCTGGCGATCGCCGGCGACAGATCCTCCTGGCCAAGGTGGAGCACGTCGGCCCCCGCGGCGTACGCCACGTCAGCACGGTCGTTGACCGCCAGCAGCGTGCCGTGCCGGGCGCAGGCCGCCCGGAACACCTCGAGGTACCGCAGCTCCCGGGCGGCTTCCAGGCCCTTCTGCCGCAGCTGGACGACGTCCACCCCGCCGTCGAGCACGGCGTCGAGAAACCGGCGCAGGTCGCCCTGGCGCTCGCGCGCGTCCGTGCACAGGTACAGCCGGGCGTCGGCAAGCCGCGCGCGCAGCCGGTCTCGGTCAGGCACGCTCAGAAGGCTAGCGCCTGCTCCCGCCTGTTCACCTCGGTGCGCCGATGCGCCGCGAGCGCCTGCACCGGTGTGCCAGGCAGGCTGTCGTCGGCCGTAAACAGCCAGCCCAGCGCCTCGGTATCGGAGTAACCGCAGTCGAACAGCAGCGTCAGCGTCCCGGCGAGGCCGTGGATGACCTCGCCGCGGTCGATGAACGCAGCAGGAACGCCCACCGTGCCATCGGGCCGCCGCACCGCGAGCAGCCTGCGGTCGCGCAACATCTGCTTGACCCTGCTCACAGGCATGCCAAGCAGGTCCGCCACGTCGGGAAGGCTGTGCCACTCGCCGACAATGGCGTCAGTCGGG
>JBOHCP010000462.1:0-4683 GCA_050698875.1 Streptosporangiaceae bacterium
GGCCGGCACCGGTGCCGGCCAGCTGCGGCTGATCGACCTCCAGCGCGCGCTGCCGGACCCGTGGCAGCTCGCCATGCAGCAGGCCGAGCGCGAGCTAGCCGCCGGGCGCACCGCCGAGCCCGTCAGCCAGGACTTCGACCTGCTCGACGACGACCTCATCGAGCAATGACCGCACATCCGGACCCCAACTCTTCGGCAGGCAGCGGCACCGGCCAGCCACCAGGTGTCCGCAGGGCATGCCAGTGTCACCGGTGCGCCGAGAGCGCCGCACACCGAAGCGACACAGGCGAGGAACTGAATGCCTACATAGAGGAGCTGGCCGAGCGCTCGCCTCCGCTGACCGGCGAGCAGCGCGACACCCTCGCGCTGCTTCTCAGCGCCGCACAGCGGCGCAGCACATCACCGGCGCGGGCGGGACGAGCCGCCGTCGGCCATGACGACGGCCGCAAGTGCGCTTAGCCCGCTTCCCTGCGTTCCCCGTCGTGGGGGTGATGCCAGGTGATCTGCACTGTTGCGGGGTCGAAGCCGCGGCGGGTGCCCCTGCCGGGCGAGCCCAGCGTGATGCTCATCAGGGTCTTGATGACGGCGCGCTTGCGGGCCAGGTCCAGGTCCTCCCATGCGGTGGCTGCGCTGTGGGCGGCGACGAGCGGGGCGAGCACGTTCTCCCGCGCCGCTTCGGCGAGCGCGTTCTCGATCTCCCCGAGCCTGCTGTTGCCGCGCTGGGTGGCGGCGATCATCTGCGCCCGGGTGATCAGGCCGAGGGCCCGGTCGGCGGCCATCTCCTGCAGGGTGGCCCGGATCGCCGCGGCCTCCTCCCGCAGCCCGGCCACGTCCGGTCCGTGCTCCTGCGGCGCGAGCAGGTCGGCGGCGTCGGGGCGGGACAGCCGGGCGATCACCGCCCGCTCGATAAAGTCCTCTACAGGGGCGGCCCGCCGGGCCACATGCCCGCCGGTGAACGAGGTGCTGCGGCCGGGCGGGGCGCACCGGTAGATGTGATGCCCGGTGTGCGACGGCATCCCGGTCACCACGTTCCCGCACGGGCACCGGGCGAGCCCGCCGAGCAGGGTGCGCACCCCGCGGGGCGGCTTGCGGGCCGGGTCTTCCAGGATGGCGCGGACCGCCCGCCAGGTCTCCTCAGACACCAGCGGCTGCCACTGGCCGGCGCCGACGATCTGGCCGCGGTAGGCCGATAGGCCCGCCACCCGCGGGTTCAAAAGGATGGTCCGGATAGACTGCCGCGACCACCGCCCAGTCTGCGACTGGGCCGGCGTCAGCCCCGCCGCCGTCCATTCCCGCATCACACCGCTGAGTGTCCCGCCGCCCAAAAGAACCCGGCACGCCGCCGCCACCGCGGGGCCCTCTTGCGGGTGCGGGGTGACGTGATCGTCGCAGTACCCGAACGGCCGCGGCGTCCCGAGCCGGCGTTTCCCGGCGAGGGCGGCGGCCTCGTTGGCCAGCTTCTGCCGCTCGGACTTGCGTTCCTGCTCGGCCTTGGCGACGGCGACCAGGATCCGGGCCGCCAGCCGCCCGGAGTCGGTGCCCAGGTCGATCACCCCGTCGGCCTCGGCGAACCGGACCCCGGCCTTGTCGAACCGGGGGATCAGGTACTCCAGGTCCAGCGGCTCGCGGATGAACCGGTCCCACCGCCAGCACAGCACCACGTCCACCGCGCGTGAGTCGACCAGCCGCAGCGCCTCCGCATACCCCGGCCGCAAGCGCCCGGCGGACCTGGGGTCCTTGCGGGTGACGCCGATGTCGTTGTCAGACAGCCGGTGCGTGACCGTCCACCCTCGCGCCTGCGCGCGTTTTTCGAGGTCGGCGAGCTGGTTGGCGACCCCGTGCGCATCGCCGGCGGTGTCCTTGCTGATCCGGGTGTAGATTAAGCAGCTGGTCACGTGTGTGATTATAGCATTCTAGTGCCGGAGTGTCTCCATGCATAGAGTGGAGACTTTGCGTGCTATGCGCACGCAAAGTCTTCGCTGAACGCAAGGTCTTCGTGTTAGCGGGTTGCAGCGAAGATCTCCGCCAACTCGTCCCGGTGGGCGCTGAGCCACCCGACCCGAGCGAGCATCCCGGTTTCCGGCCGGCCAGCTCGGACGCGCCTGGCGATCATCTGCAGGCTCCGGCCGCGCCGATACCCGGGAATGAGCCTGGCCGCATCGGCGGTGAGCGCGCGCGCGCCGGCGTAGCCGTGCAGGAACTGCTGGACACGGGATGCGTCAAGATCGACGGCGTGCTGATGGGGACGGCCGCTGCGCCACAGGCCATAACCGATGTCGGCGAGCGGCGAATCGACGTGGGCCAGCTCGAAGGCGATGCCGCCAGCCGGGACCGGCGGCGTACCGGTGGCTAGCACGTTGTGACACGGGAAATCGCCGTGGATGGTCAGCCGCCCGGTCGACGCGAGACCGGCGTCGGCGAGGTCGCCCGCCAGCTGGGCGGCCAGGTCTCTGATACGGGCCGCCCGGTCCCCGCGGACACCCGCCGCTGCCAGCTGACCAGACAGCAGGATCGCGGGCACATCGATGAGCGGCAACGCGCCGGGCCGCTGGGCGGCACGCTCGAGCGTGCTGACCGCGACGTGATACCGGCCCATCAGGGCGCCGATCTGCGCCATCGACGGCGCTGCTGACCAGCCGACAACCTGCCCCGGCAGGTACGTGACGAGCTGCCACAGCGACCCGGCACCGATCGTCCACGACCGACCAGCGAAGGCTGGCAGCGGTCGCGGTGCCGGGAACCCGGTCGGCGCGAGCCCGGTCAGGAGACCGTGCAGCCACGTGACGTCGTCGGTGGTCCGTTCGACGGCGTCGACGTCGGCAGCCAGCACCGTCTGCCTGAGCAGGCCCTGCTCGTGCTGCCAATCGACCAGCCACGCGCGTCCTTCCCGTGACCTCGGCGGCTTAGCCAGGACGGCTAGCTCAGCGTCGGGCAGCAGCGGCGCTGGAGGCTGGCTGTGCATCACTGGCGGCAGCGCGGCTAGCTCGCGGTGCCGCCGATCCCGGCCAGCGGGTGCCGGACCCGCTCGCCCGAGCCGTCCCGCCGCCCCGTCGGCGGCGGCAGGTCGACGGGAGTGCCCGCCTCGGTGGCACCGCGGGCCGGCCCCGATCCTGCCCACGCCAGCACCAGCGCATCCTCGTCCTTGAGGAACCGGTGGCACCGCACTCCGCCGGTCGCCCGGCCCTTGGGCGGGAACTCGGCGAACGGGCTGACCTTCACGGTCATCGCGGACGTGCCGGGCAGCGCGGCCGCGCTGCCCGCCACCGTCACCACCACCGGCGCCGGCTCGTCCTCGGTGTCCCCGACCGCGCCGAACCAGACCACGCTGGCTCGTGGCGCGAGCCGGATGCCGGCCATCCCCGCCGCGGCCCGGCCCTGCGGCCGGACGGACGCAGCCGGGAAGCGCAGCAACTGCGCATCGCTCGTGATCAACACGAGCTCGGTTTCCTCGCTGTCCAGCTGGACAGCCCCGACGACACGGTCGCCGACGCGCAGCGCGATCACCTCGAAGTCGGCGGCGCTCTGCGGGTAGTCCGGCGCGACGCGCTTGACGACGCCCTGCGCCGTGGCCAGGGCGAGGCCGGATCCCGCTGGCTCGGCCGCGACGATGCCGACAACCGTCTCGCCGGGTGCCGTCGTGACGAATTCGCTGATCGGGGCGCCGCCCGACAGCGTGGGCGAGTGCGCGCTCGGCGGCAGCGCCGGCAGCTCGAGGACGCCGAGCCTGATCAGCCGGCCAGCCGAGGTCACGACTCCGATCGTGCCGCGTGCGGTCGTGGTCACCCGGGACACGATGACGTCGTGCGCCGCGCGCCTTCCGGCCGAGTCCGGCGACGGCGGCGACGGCGACGGCGGCGACGGCGCGCGACCTCGTTCCCTGCCCGCGTCCTCGCCTGGCTCGTCGTCCTGACCAGCGTTGGGCGGCCGCGTGGCCGTGCGAGCCAGCAGGCCAGCCGACGACAGCAGCACCACGCACGGCTCGTCTGCCACCTCAAGCGGCACCGCCGCCGTCCTCGTCGCGCCGCTGCCCTCGAGCAGTACCGTGCGACGAGGGGTGCCGAACCTCTCGGCCACGCCCGCGAGCTCGGCCGACACGAGCTCGCGCAGCCGCTGCTCGGACTCGAGGATGGCGGTGAGCTCGGCGATCTCGGCCTGCAGCGTCTCTCGCTCCCGGTCGAGTTCCAGCCGGTCATAGCGGGTGAGCCGGCGCAGCGGCGTGTCGAGGATGTACTGCGCCTGGATCTCGGACAGGTCAAAGACGGCAATCAGCCGCTCCTTCGCGGCGGCGGCGTCGTCGCTGGTCCGGATGACCTGGATCACCTCGTCGATGTTCAGCAGCGCGATGATGAGGCCGTCGACCAGGTGCAGCCGGTCTGACCGCTTGCGCCGGCGGAACTCGCAGCGACGCCGGACGACCTCAATGCGGAAGTCGACGTAGATCTGCAGCAGGTCGCGCAGCCCGAGCACGCGGGGCCGGCCGTCGACCAGTGCCACGTTATTGATGCCGAACGTCTCCTCCATGGGCGTCAGCCGGTACAGCTCTGCCAGCACGGCCTCGGGCACGAACCCCGACCGGATCTCGATCACCAGCCGCAGTCCGTTGCGCATGTCGGTGAGATCCTTGAGGTCTGCCACGCCGCCCAGCTTCTTGGCCTGCACGAGGTCCTTGATCCGGGTGATCAC
>JBOHCP010000463.1:0-4679 GCA_050698875.1 Streptosporangiaceae bacterium
GGATGCCTGTTTGGTGTTGCTCCAGCAACACCAGATCGGCATTCATGCGGGGCGCGGGGGGGCGGACGAACGGGCGTGGGGGGTGGACGAACGTGCGCGGGGGGGCGGACGAACGGGCGTGGGGGGTGGACGAACGTGCGCGGGGGGGCGGACGAACGGGCGCGGGGGGACGGACGAACGTGCGCGGGGGGGCGGACGAACGGGCGCGCGGCCAGGACCTCTCGGCTGGCCAGGCTGGTCGTGGCCGAACGGCAGGCGCTGGCCGAGATCGGGGCGGCCCTCGACCGCATCGCGACCGGCCAGTATGGGCGGTGTGAGCAGTGCCGCCGACCTATCCAGGCGGGCTGCTCGCAGCGCAGCCGGAGGCCAGGTTCTGCTCGGCCTGCAGTCGCCACTCCGAGCACCTGGTGGCGTACGCCTGACCCGGTCACCGCCAGGCGCGGCTGCGCATGATGATCGGCGAAGCCGGGAACAGACACCTGCGCGGCCGGACGGCCCGCAGCCAGGACCAGCTATGTGCCGCCGGGCCTGGTACATCCTGACCGCCTGGCGCGCGGTCGGCGGGCCGCCGAAGTTGCGCGCCAGCGGGTATCGGGTGAGCCTGGGGCAGGGCATTTCGCGCCCGGTCAGCGACCGAGAGGGAACAGCGTGGCGTATCAGATCCCGGCCAGCGACATCGTCTCGATCATCGACGCCCCGCCCACCCCAGCTGCCTCGCTCGCGCCCGGACGCAGGTTCGTCGCCCTGGTGCACTACGAGTCCCACCCCCCGATCACCCAGCTGGCGAGGCCCTACCTGGCGCTGGCCGGCCTGCGCATCGACCCGGTGCTCGGCGGCAGGCAGCGGACCAGACGGCTGACCGGGCTGTCGGTAATCGCGCTCCCGGGCGGCCAGCCTCGCCGGATCGAGCTGCCCGAGGGCAGGTCAGTCAGCCTGCCGAGCTGGGCATCCGACGGCCGCCGATTTGCGTTCACCCTGGACGAGCCGGACGGCATCGCGGTGTGGATCGGCGACGCACAGGCGGCGACCGCGGCCGAAGTTCCCGGGCTCAGGGTCAGGGACGTGCTCGGAGGCGATCCGGCGTCGGTCGGCTCGACCGTGCGCTGGGCCAGGGACGGCGCCACGCTGCTTGCGCTCGGCTCGCCGGCCCAGCCGGAGCCGCCCGGTCCCGAGCCGATCGAGCCGCACACGGAAGAAACGTCGGGCAAGCGGACGCAGATGGCCACCTTCACCGACCTGCTGCGAACCGACGCCGACGCGGACCGGTTCGAGTCACTCGCCACCACCGTGCCGCTGCGCGTCGACCCGGACACTGGCACCGCCGCCGTCGTCGGGGAGCCCGGCCTGTACTACTACCTCGGCGAGTCGCCCGACGGCGCTCACCTGCTCGTGTGCCGGCTGCAGCGGCCGTTCTCGTTCCGCGTGCCGTTCCCGTACTTCTCTCGTCGGGTCGAGGTCTGCACGGCCGACGGCGAGCTCCAGCGGGTCATCGCCGACCTGCCCGTGAGTGACGAGGTCCCGAGACACGGCGTGTCTACCGGCCCGCGCATGGTGTCCTGGGAGGAGTCGGCGCCGGCCAGCCTGGTGTGGACCGAGGCCCTCGACGGCGGTGATCCGCTGACCAAGGTGGAGCATCGCGACGAGATCTTCCGGCTGCAGGCGCCGTTTGATGAATCACCGCGGTCGTCCGTACTGGTCGAGCAGCGCTGCCTCGGCTGGTACGACATGGTCGCGGCGGGCCAGTTGCTCGTCACCGAGCACGACCGCGACCGGCGCTGGATCACCTCTCGGCTCTGCGACCTGGCCGCGCCTGGTGACAGCCAGGTCATCTTCGACCACTCAGCGGACGAGGCCTACCTGGATCCCGGCGCCCCGATGACGACCGTGCATCCGGACGGTACCCGCACCGTGTTGCAGGACGGCAATCAGATCTACCTGCGAGGTCAGGGCGCGAGCCCGGAAGGGGACCGGCCGTTCCTTGACCGGCTCGATCTGTCGGACCTGAGCACGCGGCGGCTATGGCGGAGCCCGGCAGGCGCATTCGAGCAGGTGCTCGGCTTCGCGGGCGACGACAGGGGTTCGGTGCTCGTCTGGCACGAGAGCCGCACCGAGCCTCCGAACCTGGTGGTGGCCCGGCTGGTCGGCAGTGAGCGGACGCAGCTGACCTGGTTCCCCGATCCGCACCCGCAGCTGACCGGCATGGACAAGCGCCTGCTGAGCTACGACCGGGGCGACGGCGTGCAGCTGACCAGCTGGCTGCACCTGCCACCGGGATACGACCAGGTCCGTGACGGCCCGCTGCCGCTGGTGATCTGGGCCTACCCGCTGGACTACGGGGACGCTGCGACCGCGGGGCAGGTACGCGGCACGACCGAGCGGTTCACCCGGCTGACAGCCTCCGACCCGATCTGGTTCGTGCTGCGCGGCTACGCAGTACTCCAGGGCGCAACGGTGCCCGTTATCGGCGACCCGGAGACGATGAACGACAGCTACGTGGAGCAGATCACTGCCGCCGCGGCCGCGCACATCCGGGCGGTGGCCGACCTTGGTGTCGCTGACACTCAGCGGGTGGCGGTGGGCGGTCACAGCTACGGCGCGTTCATGACCGCGAACATGCTGGCGCACACGGACCTGTTCGCGGCCGGGATAGCCCGCAGCGGCGCCTACAACCGGACCCTGACCCCGTTCGGGTTCCAGACCGAGCGACGCAATTTCTGGGAGGCGACGGAGGTCTACGACCGCGTGTCGGCGTTCCGCTACGCGGACAAGATCACCGCACCGCTGCTGCTCATCCACGGGGAGCGCGACGCCAACTCCGGTACTTTCCCGATCCAGTCCGAGCGGCTCTTCCAGGCTATCCAGGGCACCGGTGGCACGGCGCGGCTGGTGATCCTGCCCTATGAGAGCCACGGCTACGTGGCCCGCGAGTCGGTGCTGGACATGCTGGCCGAGCAGGTCAGCTGGCTGGAGCGCTGGCTCGCGGCCGCGGCCAGGGACGGCGCTGCGCCTGTCACGGAGCCGGACGAGGACTGGGAGTAGGAGCCGCCGTGAGGGCAGGCGGTGTTACGGCGCGGCTGCTACCGCTCGAAGCCCGGTGCGGCGGACGGGTAATCGATGATCTCGCCCTTCGCGAACCACACGCTGATCTCCTGCGCGGCTTCATCAACAGTGCCGGAGGCGTGCACCAGATTGGCCACCGCGATCCCGCGCTCGTTGGCGTATGCCCGGCTCATGTGCGCGAAATCACCCCGGATAGTGCCGGGCGGGGCCTGGTCCGGGTAGGTCGGCCCGACCAGCTTGCGGGTGCACGCGACCGCCTCGACACCCTCGAGCACCAGCGCCAGCACCGGTCCGCTCTGCATGAAATCCGCCATCGCCGCGTACACCGTCGGCCCGAATCGCTTCTCGAGGTCGAAGTAGTGCCGCCGCGTGAGGTCGGCGTCCATCCAGACCATCTTGCTGGCGACGACCTTGAGGAGGGCGTCCTCGAAGCGCGTCACAATGCGCCCGACCAGTCCGCGAGCCACGGCGTCGGGCTTGAGCAGCACCAGCGTCTGCTCAACACCGGTGTCGTTACTCATGATCTTCCTCTCGGATTTCCAGGCCGCGGCGTTGCGGGCTCGCACAGCTTAGCGAGGGAGTCGGCCTCCGAGGTAAACGCGAACCGCGTGGCGGCAGACCATCCACGGCCGCGGCCTGGCAGTGGCTGATCCCACGCGGCGAAGCGCACATCGGCGCTTGTGGTCGATATTCTGGCTACCCTCGTTGGTGTCGGACACTTCGGCCCTGGCGTCGCCTGCCAGGGCGGACCCGACGACGCAGGGGCCGGCCGGTCCAGACGACGTCTCCGGCCACCGTCCCGGTTAGGTAGCTGCAAGTGCGTGACACGTGGGCGGCCAGGGACCTGCCCGTGCTGGACGCCGCCATCGCCCTGCTCGAGCAGAGCTTCATGGTCACCGTCACCGACATCGCCGCGCGAACGGACCTCGCACCGTCGGTCGTGGCCGTGGCGCTCGATGCGCTGGACCCGGTGTACGTCGACTTCCGCAAGACGACAACGGGCGGCGATCCCCGCTTTTGGTACGTCTTCAAGGTGACGCCGGAGGCCCGCCGCGCGGTGGGCCAGTGGCCGACCGCCGAGTCGCTGGCCGGCAGGCTGGCCGACGAGCTGGCGGCCGCGGCGCGGGATGAGCCCGACGCCGAGCGCCAGGGCCTGCTGACCTACGCAGCCCGGCTAGTCGGCGACACGCTGCGGGACGCGACGGTGCGGGCCGCCGGCAAAGTGCTGGCCCCTGCCTTCGGTGGCGTCCCGGTTCCGGAGCTAGGCATGCCCGTGCCGGAATCGGGGCCGGCGCCCAATAACGAGTACCCGAGCCTGGTGGAGCTGCCTGAGCTGCCGGAACTGCTGATGTCACGCGCCGCCGGAGTCAGGACGGTCACCGACCCCGAGCCAGGCGACCCCGAGCCAGGCGACCCCGAGCCAGACGAGCCGGACGAGCCGGACGAGCCGGAGGAGCCGCCCGCAGTGCGGCTAGCGGTGCCCGAGGCCCTGCAGCTCGAGCCGCTCCCCGAGCCGGACGTCGGAGACGCAGCCGCCGTTTCCGCGCCGCCCACCGCGAGCGCGCCCCCGCCCACCGCGAGAGCGCCCCCGCCCACCGCGAGCGCGCCCCCGCCCAGCG
>JBOHCP010000464.1:0-4677 GCA_050698875.1 Streptosporangiaceae bacterium
CCACGGTCCGGTCGTTCTCGCCCGCGGCGCGGGCAGCCGTCAAGCAGGCCGCGCCGAAGCTGGCCCGCGACGTCGCGGCCGCCCACGGGCTGACGGTGACCGCAGCCTACGAGGACGGCTACCCGGTGACGGTCAACAATGACGACGAGGTGGCGTTCGCCGAGCAGATTGTTGCCGACGTGCTCGGAGCAGGCCGGTTCGTCACGGCGCCCAATCCGATCCCCGGCTCAGAGGACTTCTCCTACGTGCTGAACGAGGTCCCCGGAGCCTATTTGATGCTCGGCGCCGTGCCTGCGAACGCCGACCCGCTCACCGCGCCGTTCAACCACTCGGCGCAGGCTGTCTTCGACGATGCCGCGCTGCCAGCCGGGGCCGCGCTCTATGCCGCGCTCGCGCTGCGGAGACTCGCGCGCGGCGTCGCGCGTTAGCCCTGCGCAGGGCGACGGAAGGGCCGCGGCCGCTACAGGCTGGCGACGTCCGCCTGCTTGGTCCTGACCGCCTCGGCCGCCTGCTGGAGGGCGGCAAGCTCAGCGCTGGTGAGATCGCGCTCCACGATCCGCCCGACCCCGGTCGCGCCGATCTCGGCCTCGACGCCCAGGTATACGCCGGAGATGCCGTACTCGCCATCCAGCCAGGTGCAGACCGGCATGACCCGCTCGGCGTCCTCGGCTACCGCCCGGGCCATCCGCGCCGCTGCCGCTGACGGTGCGTAGTACGCCGACCCGGTCTTCAGCAGCGCGACGATCTCGCCGCCGCCATTGCGGGTCCGCTCCACCAGCTGGTCGATCTCGGCGGCCGCCAGCACGTCTGCCAGCGGCTTGCCGTCGACCGAGCACGCGGACGGGACCGGGACCATGGTGTCGCCGTGTGAGCCGAGCGTCAGCGTCGCGACCGAGCCAACGGGCACACCCAGGCGCTCGGCCACGAAGTAACTGAACCTGGCCGTGTCCAGCAGGCCGGCCTGGCCCATCACGCGGTGGGCCGGGAAGCCGGAGACCTTCGCGGCCAGCGCGGTCATCTCGTCGAGCGGATTCGACACCACGATCAGCACCGCTTCGGGAGCGTGCCTGACGACCTGCTCGGTCACGCTCCGGACGATCTTGGCGTTCACGCCGATCAGGTCCATCCGGCTCATGCCGGGCTTGCGCGGCAGGCCCGCGGTGATCACCACGATCCGTGAGCCAGCGATGACCTCGTAGCCCGCCCCGGCCGGCCCGGTCGTCTGCCCGGTGACCTTGGTCTCGAACCCCTCGACCGGTCGCGACTGGTTCAGGTCGAGCGCGAGGCCCTCCGGCTTGCCCGCCACGATGTCGGTGAGTACGACCTCGTCGAAGATGTCGTACTCGGCCAGTCGCTGGGCCGTGGTCGAGCCGTAGAAGCCGGCACCGACGACCGTTGCCTTTCCTGTGCGGGCCATTCCCGTCTTCTCCCTCGGGCTGCGGTTGGTTGCGCGGCGGTCAGGACCTGCGCCGCCGTCAGGATGCGGCCATGGCAGCGCGCAGGTTCTCATCCAGCGCCGCCAGGAACTCCTCGGTGGTCAGCCACGGGGTCGCACCGCCAACGAGGATGGCCAGGTCCTTGGTCATCTTCCCGCTCTCCACCGTCTCGACGCACACCCGCTCCAGCAGGCCGGCGAAGGCGATCACCTCGGGCGTGCCGTCCAGTTTGCCGCGGTGCGCGAGCCCGCGGGTCCAGGCGAAGATCGACGCGATCGGGTTGGTGGATGTGGGCTTGCCCTGCTGGTGCTGCCGGTAGTGCCGGGTAACGGTGCCGTGCGCCGCCTCCGCCTCTACCGTCCGGCCATCAGGGGTCATCAGCACGCTCGTCATCAGGCCCAGCGAGCCGTAGCCCTGCGCCACGATGTCGGACTCGACGTCGCCGTCGTAATTCTTGCAGGCCCAGACGATGCCGCCGTTACCCTTGATCACCTGCGCCACCATGTCATCGATGAGCCGGTGCTGGTAAAAGCTCCCGGCGCCCTCGAACTCGGCCTTGAACTCGCTCTCGAAGACCTCCGCGAAGATGTCCTTGAACCGGCCGTCGTAGGCCTTGAGGATCGTGTTCTTGGTCGACAGGTACAGCGGGTAGCCGCGGCTCAGTGCGTAGCGCATGCTGGCCCGCGCGAAGTCGCGGATCGAGTCGTCGAAGTTGTACATGGCCATCGCGACGCCGCTGCCGGCGAACGTGGCTACCTCGAATTCCTTGCGCTCGCCACCGCGCTCGGGGGTAAAGGAGATGTGCACCGTGCCCGGCTCGGGCACCACGAAGTCGGTCGCGCGGTACTGGTCCCCGTGGGCGTGCCTGCCGATCACAATCGGCTGCGTCCAGCCGGGCACGAACCGCGGGATGCTGGAGATCACGATGGGCTCGCGGAAGATGACGCCGCCGAGGATGTTGCGGATGGTCCCGTTCGGCGACCTCCACATCTTCTGCAGGGCGAACTCGGTAACCCTGTCCTCGTCCGGGGTGATCGTGGCGCACTTCACACCGACCCCGTGCCGCTTGATCGCCTCGGCCGCGTCGATCGTGACCTGGTCCTTGGTGGCGTCGCGGCGCTGGATCGACAGGTCGTAGTACTCGAGATCGACATCGACGTACGGCAGGATCAGCTGATCTTTGATGAACTGCCAGATGATCCTCGTCATCTCGTCACCGTCGAGTTCGACGACGGGGTTTACTACCGTGATCTTCGACATGCGGTTGCGATTCCCTTCATCACGCCGGCCAGCCGGCGTGCCGGGTGGTGCGGCGGTTCACGAGCCGGGCACCCTTGCGATCAGGCCAGCCACCAGCAGCCCGATCCCGAGAGTGCCCAGCGCTGCGACGTCAAGCAGGCGCCGCCGCGATGCGAGCATTCCGACCCTTCTCCCGGGCAGCACAAGCCTGGCAAGCGCGCCCGCGAGCAGCGCTCCGGCTATGACCAACGTACCGCCCCTGACCGCCTGGTTACCGCCGCGGACCGTGATCAGCCCGGCCGCGACGCCGGCCAGCACGATCCAGTACGGCAGCTGCGCCGTCAGCCGGTTCCTGGCACGTCCGGCGTCGCGGGACCCGGCCGGCCGGCCACCTGCTCTGGCCGAGTGCTTCACCGGGCATCGATGAGGACGGGGGCTGCGGCAACCACGGTCGGCAGTGTAGTGGCGTGGCCACGCCGGCATGAGTCAGCCCCGGCTGGGTAACCCAAAGGTGACACCTGACTAGCTAGCGGGTCACATCAGGAGCGTCATGGCAGAGCCGACTGCGGGAGGCCGACCCCCCGGAACCCCCCGCGACGTCCCCCACCTGAAGGTCGAGAGCACCGGCGCGGTCGTCCGGCTGTGCCCAGACGTCACCACGATTGGCCGCGGCCAGTCGGTGGACGTCCGGCTTGACCACCCGAGCGTTTCCAAGCTGCACGCCGAGATCGTCCGGCGCGGGCCCTACGCCTACGTCAGCGACCTCGGGTTATCTCGGTACGGCACCCGCGTCAACGGCAAGGCGGTCGCACAGCGGCTGCTGGAAGACGGCGACGTGCTGTCCTTCGGCTCGCAGCGCTGCCGGGTCGGCGGCCTGGCCGCCGAGTTGCTGCCGGAGTCCGAGCTGCGGCCGGAGTCCGAGCTGCGGCGGTCCGCGATGCCCGAGCTGACCCGGCGCGAACTGGACGTCGTCGCGGCGCTGTGTAAGTCCGCGCTGAGCGAGGAGGCGTTCGTCTCGCCGGCGAGCGCGCGGGACATCGCCGCCGATCTCGTGGTGACCGAGGCAGCCGTGAAGCAGCACCTGCTGCGGCTGTATCAGAAGCTTCGCATCCCCGCTGGCCCGGACCGCCGGGTGCGGCTGGCCAACGAGGTAGTTGCGCACGGCCTGGTACGGCTGCTGCCCGCCGCGGCGCTCGACCGCCGCCAGTCAGGCGTCCCGGCGCTGCCCGATTCTCCCGAGGCCGGCGGGCTGGTCGTGACCGGACCGGGCGACCATGTCAGCGCGGTGGTGCCGCTCGCGGGCTGAGGGGCGCCGCGGTCAGATGTGCGCGAACCAGTGCGCCAGCCGCCTGCCCACATCCGCGACGTTCGACAGCGCCGGGTGGCTTGTCGTGGCCGCGGCCTGGAGCTGGTTGCCCAGATGCGCCGCGGGCCAGTAGCCGGGAGCGAGCGTGAGGGCCGCGCCGGCCACCGCGACGGCGACGGCTGCCAGCCCGACGCAGCCGAGCACCGTGGCCGGTACTGACCGGATGACCCGGCCGTAGAACCTGTCGAGCGGCCGACGGCAGGCGGCCGAGCCCGGTCCGAGGCAGTAACACGCTACGAGCGCGCCAGCCGCGTAGCTCACCGCCCTGGGCAGTTCGGCCGGGCCGGTCGCCAGCACGGCCAGGACCGCCGCTGCCGCGGCGCACAGCAGCGCCATCGGCGCGAGCAGCACGAAGCGCAGCACCGTACGGACCAGGGCCCAGGGATAGAACACCGCCGCAAAGAGCGCGTCCGCTGGCCTGGTGGCCGCACCGGTCCGGCGCCTGACCAGCCGCGCGGCGGTCAGGTCAGCCGCGCGGAGCAGCACCAGGCCGGCTAGTGCCGCCGCGGCGCCGGCCAGCGGAAACAGCACGCTGACCCCGATGAGGCCGAGCATCGTCGCCAGCACGAGCAGGAACCTTGCCGGGCCCGGCAGCGCGGCGGCGCGCTGGCCGGCCGCGCCCGCGCGCGGCCGAGC
>JBOHCP010000465.1:0-4668 GCA_050698875.1 Streptosporangiaceae bacterium
TCGATGCCGGCACCTTCAACCTCGGCGGAGCCTGGCACAACGCGCAGCGCAACCGCCTCCCGGCCGTCGTCTTCGCGGGCCGCTCGCCGTATGCCACGGCCGCCGACATCCCCGGCCACCGCGACGCCCCCATTCACTGGCAGCAGGAGCAGCTCGACCAGCAGGCCCTCGCCCGCGCGTTCGGCAAGTGGGCCATGGAGGTGCCGCGAGGCCGGGATCTCGGGCCGATCGTCCGCCGTGCGTTCCAGGTCGCGCAGGCTGATCCCCGCGGGCCCGCCTACGTGATGCTGCCCAGGGAAGCGCTGATGGAGCCCGGTGGTGCTGGCCTGGCCAGGCGGCTGCCGCCGCCGCGACGCGCCGCGCCCGACCCGTCCGGCCTCGCTGACATGGCGCGCTGCCTCGCCGACGCCGCGCACCCCGTCATCATCACCAGCCGCACCGGGTCCCGCGTCGGTGCCGTAACCAGCCTGGTCACCGTTGCCGAGCTGCTCGGCGCCCCGGTGCTCGACCAGCGCGACCGGGTCAGCTTCCCGTCCCGCCACCCGCTGTACGCGGGCGATGCGGTCGAGATCCTCACCGGCGCGGACGTCGTGCTGATCCTGGACTGCGAGGTGCCGTGGATTCCCGCGCACGCCGCGCCGCCCCCGTCGGCGACCGTCTTGCAGATCGACACCGACCCGGTCAAGGCCACGATGCCGTTGTGGACCTATCCGGTTGACCTCGCTCTCACCGCCGACACAGAGGTCGCGCTGCCGCTGCTCGCCGACGAACTCCGGGGCCTCGCCGGCCCGAGCCGGGCAGCGCGCTGGGCCGACCGGCGCGAGCAGGTCGCCGGCCGCCTGGCGGAGATCCGCCAGCAGTGGGACGCGTTCGCCAGCTCGGCCGAGCCCGCGGCCGCGCCGCACGCGATGATGCAGGCCCTGAACAAGGTGCTGCCGCCACGCGCGATCGTCCTGGAAGAAGCCGTCACCTCCCGCAGCGCGCTCATCCGGCAGATCGACCGCGATCCTGGCAGTTTCTTCGACACCGGCTCGCCCGCGCTCGGCTGGGCAGTCGGCGGCGCCATGGGCGTCAAGCTCGCCCGGCCGGAGGCCCCGGTCTTCGCCGTGTGCGGCGATGGCGCGTTCAACTTCGGCGTGCCCACCGCCGCCATCTGGTCAGCGCAGCGGGCCGGCGCGCCGTTCATCGCAGTGATCCTCAACAACAGCAGCTACCGCGCATCACGGCTGCCGGTGCAGCGGCTGTACCCCGGCGGTGCCGGCGCAGCCGAAGGCAGCTTCCCCGAGACCGATCTGTCGCCAGCGCCGGACTATGTCGGGCTCGCCTGCGCCTACGGCGGTGGCGGGCGGGTGGTCCACGACAGCGCGGAGCTCCCCGACGCGGTGGAGTACTGCCTGGCGCTGGAAGCCGAGCAGCGATGTGCCGTGCTGGACATTCAGCTGCCAGTCGCCTAGATCAAAATAGGCAATGGCCAGTCCTTTGTCCCTGGAGGCTTATTCATAAGCCCTATTTGAGCGACTGGGGGGATTCGCATTCTGCGCGGCCGGCCCAAGGGCCCCCAAAGGGCCCCCAAGGGCCTGTCCGGCCGGTTTCCGGAATTCTTGTGTAAGTATTCGGTGATCCCGTGCCCGTTCGCGGCTGGCCGGTCGTCGTGGAGTGCAGGACGGTCAGGCGCGGTTTGCGAGGATGCGCTGGTAGCCGCGCTGTAGCGGGTAGAGGTAGATGTCTTTTACGGGCCGGGCGTGCTGGTGGTCGCGGTCGAGCTTGCCGCGGCCTTTGGTGTAGCCGGCGCAGATCCAGTTGGCGGCGCGGTAGCTGGCACCGGTGAACCGGTTGGTGTCGACGAAGGTTTCCAGCAGCACGGGGGCGTAGCCGTAGCGGTCCTGCCAGTCGGCGGGCAGCTGCCGGGCGGCGCGGGCCAGGATCGTGGACGCCAGGTTGGGGACGCGGACGTGCGGCAGGATGAGGAACCGGGCGTTGCCGGCGATCAGGTGCAGCCTGGCCTGGCGGGTGTCGGGTTCCCAGCCGATCCAGTGGTCGCGGGGGGCGCAGGCCCAGGCGGCGGCGCCGTAGCCGAGCGCGCCGATGGTGCCGTGGCTGGCCTGGACGAGGTAGCGGAGCTGGGCGCCGACCAGCGGGGTGTAGCCGAGGTAGTAGTGCTCGCGGATCAGCTGGTTGTAGCGGGCCGACTCGGCGCGGCTGGTGACGGGCACGAGCTAGATCGGCAGCAGGGCGGCCAGGCCGGCGGTGACCGGTTCTGGCTGCAGCGGCAGGGCGAGCTGCTGGCCTTCGGGGTGGCGAGGGTGGCGGCCGTTGCCGTTGCCGTTGCGGGGGGCGGGCAGGGTGATGAGCCCGTCGGCGGCCATCCGGTTCAGCGCGACCCGGGCGGTCATGTCGTTGCGGCGGCCGTCGGCGCGGCGCCAGCCGAGGGCGTCGCAGACGGCGTCGGCGATGGCCCGGCGGGTGGGCAGGGCATCGGCGAGGCGGCGGATGAGGAGAACCTCGGCGGGGGTGAAGGCCCGGCCGCAGTAGACGGCCGGCCGCTGGCCAGCCGTGCTGCCGGTCACGGGGGCTTGCCCGTGCTGGCGGCGGGCTGGCCGCCGATGCTGATGTTCCAGGGCAGTAGCGCTTCCATGGCCTGCCCGGCGGGCGGCTTGCCGCCGGCCTCGGCGCAGGCGTGCAGGTAAGCCTCCAGGCAGGCGCGCGGGTTGTGCCCGGCGAGCCGGGCGGTACCCAGGATCGCCCGGGAGTGGCCGGCCAGTTCCGCGGCCCACCGCGAGCCGGAGCCGTTGTAGTTCTTGCGGCCGGTCACGCCGGCGCGGATGGCCCGCTCGGCGGTGTTGTTGTCCAGCGGCAGATCAGGGAAGTCGCGGTGGGCGGCCAGCCCGTCCCATTCCCGGTCCAAGGTGGCCAGCACCTTGGCCGCGGCCGGGTGCAGCAGGTCCGGCCGGGCGCCCTGGATGCGGCGGCGGGCGTCGATCTCCTCCAGCGCCGCGGTGAACTTCCGCAGCGCGCCGGCGTGGCCGGGGGTGCCCTCCGGTGCGGCGGCGAGCCGCCGGTGCGCGGCGTACAGCACGCCGATCCGCATCACCCGGGCATCGGCCCACGATCCCGGGTTCTTGCGGTGAGCGGCTCGGATGAAGTACCGGCGGATATGCGCCCAGCACCAAGGCGGCGCCACCCCGTCCAGCTCGGAGAACGACTGGTACACCGAGTAGAAGTCCGAGGACAGGACCAGCGGGCCGCGGCCGGCGGGCAGCTGGCCGTCCCGCACGCCGTAGTGATCTTCTAGGACCTTCAGCGACCGCGACGGCGCGATCGTGCAGACAACGGTGCCCGGGCCGGTGAACACCCACGTCCTTTTCCGCCAGCGGCTGCCGCCGTTATCGGCGGGCTGCCCGAGCACCCGCCACGACGTCTCATCAGCGTGGGCGTGCCCGGCGGCGGCGTTCCGCGCCGTGATCGCGGCCGCAAGCGGCGCCAACAGGCCATCGAGCCGCCGGGCGGCCCCGGCAAGGGTGCCCGGCGCCACCTGCAGCCCCTAGAACGACAGCATCGCGATCACCCGGTTGAATGGCAGCCCGAGGGCGTACCTGGCGATCAGCAGGTTCACGCAGAACTCCGTCGTGAACAGCCCCCCGCCGATCAGCCGGGGCGGGCCGGGCGCGGTCAGCACCGCCGGGACCGGGCAGCGGCAGGCCCGCCGGTACTTGCGCCGCCGGCAGACGATCCGCACGACCCGGACCTGCCAGGACACCTGCTCGCTGGCATCCTCCCCGAAGCACTCGTACGGCCGGCCACACCGCGGGCACCGCCGCTGGTCCCGGGGAAGGTCGTGGACCCGCTCCTCGGTTTCCAGGTGCTCGTGGCGGCGCCGGCCATGCCCGGCCGACCCCGGCCCGCATCCCCCCACCCGCATCCGGCACCGGGACCATGCTTCTCACTCGAGGTGCCGAACACCATCCGGTTCAGCGTCACCACCCGCTGCCGGAGCGCCTCAATCCGGCGCCGCGGGGCAGCTACCGTCCCGGCCAGCGTCACGTTCTCCGCCATCAACCGGGCATTCTCTGCCTCCAGCAGCTCCGCGCGGGAACGCCACAACGCCGCATCACCGGCGGCAGGTCCCGGGCAAGCTGGCGCGATCATCACGCCAAGACTGCGTCACCGCCACGACCTGTGTCCAGCACGGCCGCGTGTCGCGCCCGCGTGTCGCCTCAGCGCGACGGGATCACCGAATACTTACAGCTATTCAGTTCTGCGAGTAGTTCACTAAATGGCCCATGATAAAGACAGGCCCTAATCTCTTGGCCAGAAAGCATCTTGCCGCCGGTGTTCAATCGTTCGAATAGTGCCGTCTTTAACACGCCGAACTACTCCATCAACAGGGTAGTCAGCGCCATAACTACTTATTGCATATCGAAAGGGCGACCCCGAATCGCCGATCGGGTCGGGTGTTCGATATCGTCATCGATTGAAACGTCTTCTCTTGCTGCGGACATGGCTCGATGATAGCGGCTCCCAGGCGCCCAGGCGGTATGAGAACCTTGATCGCAGCCGGTGGAGGCAATGGGGTGTAACGGGCAGTCGTGTGTTACGGGAGGTATGGGATCTCCGGGTAAGGTGATCTTCCGGCGTGGGAGGCTCTGGCGAACGCGCGAGTGAATCGGG
>JBOHCP010000466.1:0-4657 GCA_050698875.1 Streptosporangiaceae bacterium
GAATATCGACGAGAGGTCACCGGCGGCCGATCCGGCTAGCTCGCCGTGCGTGGCGACCTGATCGGCGGCGTCGGCGATGTGGACCACGCGGGCCGGGGGAGCGCCGTCCCGGCCGCCGAAGCGGCCGTAGCCGAGCCGGAAGTCCAGCGGCGTGCCGGCCACGATGACCAGGTCCGCCTCGCCGAAGGCGACCGAGCGCGCCCTGGTGACCAGCAGCGGATGCCCGGCCGGCAGAATGCCGCGACCCTGTCCGTTCGCGACGACCGGCAGCGCCAGGCGCTCGGCCGCCGTTCGCGCGGCGTGCTCGGCGCCGTCGAGCCAGACGTCCGAGCCGAGTACCAGCACCGGCCGGCGTGCGGCCGCGAGCAGTCTTGCCACCGCGGCCACGTCCGCCGCGTCGGGCAGGTCGCGGCCAGCGGCGCCGGAAGCCTCCGCCTGGGCACCCCCGGACGGCCGGGGCGCGGCGCCGAACAGCGCCTCCAGGCTCGCGTCCAGGAACACCGGCCCGCGATGGCGCGCGTCGGCCAGCGCGAACGCCGCATCGACCGCCTCGCCGACCAGGCCGGGGTCGTGCACGGTCCACGCTCGCTTGGTCACCGGTGCCAGCAGCGGAGGATGATCAAGCTCCTGCAGGCTGCCTGAGCCCCATCGGCCGTCCGGTGCCCGTCCCGCAAGCACCACGACCGGCGTTCCGTTGAAGTGGGCGGTCGTCACTGCGCTGATCCCGTTGGTGACGCCGGGTCCGGCGGTCAGGACCGCGAGGCCGGGGCGGCGAGTCAGCCGGGCGGTCGCCTCCGCGGCGAACACCGCGGTCTGCTCGTGCCTGACGTCGATGATGGGCATCGGCGGGTCCGCGGTGACCGCGCCGTCGTATAGCGGGAAGACGTGCCCGCCCGACAGGGTGAACATCGTGGTAACGCCGTGCTTGCGGGCCGCCGTGACCGCCTGTGCGCCGCCGTGCGCCGGCTGCCCTGCCGCGTTCATGGCGGCGACGTTACCAGGAGGTAGGTGCCGTCTGCACCGGCCCCGCGGGCGGCCGGCGGACGGCCGTCCGGTCAGATCATCTCGGTCCGGCTGCGATGATGGCTGCGTGCCTACGCTGACCGACCTTGCCCGCCGGGCCGGGATTCGCGGCGCGGACCTGGACTGGCTGCACGCGCTGATATCCGACTGGCAGCTGCTCGCCGACCTGTCGTTCGCCGATCTGGTGCTGTGGGCCCCGCTGCCCGGCGGCAAGGGCGGCACGGCGCGAGCGGACGGCTGGCCGGAGGGTGCCAGCTGGATAGCCCTCGCGCAGATGCGCCCGACGACGGGACCGACCGCGCTGCCCGACGACATCGTCGGTTCCGCGCGGCCGGGCGCTGACCAGCCGTACCTCACGGCCGCGTTTCGGGACCGGCGGGTCTGCCGGGAAGGCGACCCGGAGTGGACGCGCGGCGTGCCGGTCAGGCACGAGACCATCCCGGTGATGCGCGCGGAGCGGGTCATTGCGGTGGTCGAGCGATCAACCAACCTGAGCTTTGCGCGTACCCCGAGCCGCCTGGAGCTGGCGTACCTGAAGGCGGCGGACGACCTCACCCAGATGGTGGCGGCGGGCACGTTCCCCGAGCTGGACGCCGAGCCCATGCTGGTCAGGTCGCCGCGCGTCGGCGACGGCATGATCCGACTGAACCAGACGGGCCGGGTGACGTACGCCAGCCCGAACGGGATGTCTGCGTACCGAAGGCTCGGGCTCGCGGCGGACCTCGTCGGCAAGCAGCTCGGACCGCTGACCGCCCGGCTGCACGCGAACCGAGAGCCGCGCGACGACTCGCTCATGCTCGCCGCCAGCGGCCGCGCGCCGGCTGAGACGGAGGTGGAGGCCAACGGCGCCGTGGTGCAGCTGCGCGCGATACCGCTGGTGGTGGACGGAGCCCGGTCCGGCGCGCTGGTTCTGCTCAGAGACGTGACTGAGCTGCGGCACCGGGAGCGCGAGCTGCTGACGAAGGACGCGACCATCAGGGAGATCCATCACCGGGTGAAAAACAACCTGCAGACCGTTGCGGCGCTGCTGCGCCTGCAGGCGCGGCGGCTGCAGGTGCCGGAGGCGCGGGACGCACTCGAGGAGGCCGTCCGCCGGGTCGGCTCCATCGCGATGGTGCACGAGACGCTGTCGCGGATGCCCGACGAAATCGTGGACTTCGACGACATCGCCGGCCGGGTCGCGATGATGGCCGGTGAGGTGTCTGCACCGGAGGTGCGGGTCACGCCGACCTTGCTGGGCACGTTCGGCCAGCTCCCGGCGCTGATTGCGACCCCGCTGGCGCTGGTGCTGACGGAACTGCTCCAGAATGCCCTGCAGCACGGGCTCGCCGAGTCCCGCCACGCGGCCGACGGCAGCCTGCAGGTACGCGCGGTACGCAAGCCGGGCTCGCTCCGGGTTACGGTCGCGGACAACGGGGTGGGCCTGCCGGCCCATTTCGATCTGGACGCGACGACCAGCCTCGGCTTGCAGATCGTGCGCACGCTCGTGCTGACCGAGCTGGGCGGCAGCCTCGAGATCTCGGCGCGGCCCGGCGGGGGCACTCAGGTGGTGGTCGTGCTGCCAATCGGGGAGGATGTGGCCCGTTCGGGAGATATCGGTGACCCCTGGCTCGCCGAGGCGCGCGCGGCGGTGGCGACCGCGCAGCCGGAGTAGCCGGACGCTGGCCAGGACCCGCGATCCTGGCTCAGCCCACGGCCCGCCGCCAGCCAAGCCGCGCCGCGGTGCGTGCCGTGACGCAGCTCTCGTCGATTCGTCAGGCGCCCGTGCGGGCGGTTATCCGGTTGCGGCGCTTGGCCGAGCGCCGCTCATCCTCGCTCAGGCCACCCCAGACGCCGGCGTCCTGGCCGCTCTCCAGTGCCCACTGCAGGCAGGGCTCGATCACCCTGCAGCGGTGGCACACTTCCTTGGCCTCTTCTATCTGGAGCAGCGCAGGCCCGGTGTTACCGATCGGGAAGAAAAGCTCCGGGTCCACGTCACGGCAGGCGGCATGGTGACGCCAGTCCATGAGTCCACTCCTCCTTCGCCCTGGCCCGGCTGCACGGGGCCTGAGTCTGCTCGGTCTAGCTTGTGAACGATTTCACGAGACTAGGCTCTATGCGAGCTACGTACGATTCTGATCTTGGCAATGCTCTGAGTCGGTGCTGCTGTGCTTACCCGGCGTCCCGGTAGTTATCCGGGTGCGCTGAGATTTAAACTGTGGCGCGGTGACAGCTGACCCAGTGGCCAGCCGACCCCACCGCCCCAGGGCTCGCGCCCATAGCTCCCCGGAGTCCCCTGCCCGACCGTCGCCGCGTCAGCGTCGCCAGCCCGGCACAGCACGCGCTGGCGCGCCGTTCACCAGGAGCGTTACAACCCTCTCAAGATCGGCTACCAACTGCAAGAGCCTTGGGCAAAGGTTCGTAACGATTTCGGTGTCGGATCAGTCACATGCCTGGCATGAGCCCGGTGCCCGGCCTAGGCCGCCGAGGCCGGATGGCGACTGTTAGCGGCTATTGGCGCGGCTAACCCCACTACCCGCAGGGCGCCAGGCACCGAGCGGAAGCTGACCTCCTCGACCTCGCCCATGTACTCGCCGTCGAGCTGGAACGCCACCGGGCGGCCCGCCCGCAGCACCAGGGCGGGCACGTCATGGGCAGCCACCAGCGCGCGGCCGCGGGGCGGCTCGGCCCGGTCAAAGAGCATCTGCCGAAGCGCGCGCAGTGTCGCCAGCGTCCCGAGGCTGCGGAAGCAGAGCAGGTCCAGGCCGGTATCAAAGCTCGCGTCCGGGTTGGTGTGGACGGGCCGGCGGCCGAGGTAGGTCCACGGCGCAGCGTTCGACACGATGCACAAGAACACGCCAGCCGGGCACAGCCCCGCCGGCTCGGTGATCGTGATGGCGGGCCGACGCCGGTCGGTCACCCGGTAGTACTGCCGCAGCGCGGTGCGGGCGAACAGGGCTGGGGTCAGGTTGCGACCGTGCGCCCGCATGCCGTCAATGGCCCGCACGACCTCCGCGTCTAGGCCCAGGCCGGCGTTGAACGTGAAGTAGCGGCCGTCCGCGCAGCCGAGGCCGATGCGCCGCTCCCGGCCGGCGGCGAGGTCCTCGAGCAGCCGGGCGGCGGCGTCCACCGGATCGTCGGGCAGGGCCAGGGACCGGACGAAGACGTTGGCGTTCCCACCGGGCAGGGCGGCCAGCGCCGGGAGATCGGCCGCGTCGGCGCGTGCCGCGGGTTCCGGTCTGCCGGGCACCGGGTCCTGGCTGCCGTCGCGAGCCACCGGGCGGGCCGCGGCGCCGAGCAATCCGTTCACGGCTTCGTTCACCGTGCCGTCGCCACCGAGGGTGATGACCAGCCCGAACTTCTCCGCAGCCGCGGTCGCTGCCAGCTTGGTGGCGTCGCCCCGGTAGCGTGTCTGCACGACCTCAAGGTCGACAGCCGACTTCAGTGCCCGGACGATGAGGTCCTGGCGGCCGCTGGTTGTGGAGGTGGCGTGTGGGTTCACGATCAAGAGCGCGCGCACGGGCCCAGGCTAGCCAGCCGCCATCTCGGCCGGCCTCGGCGACCCAGCGGCGCGCCGGGCCGGCCGAGCCGACCGGCCAGGCCGGCCAGGGACCGCGTCAGCTGCCGCGGACTGTGCTGGCCGCCGCCATTGTTG
>JBOHCP010000467.1:0-4652 GCA_050698875.1 Streptosporangiaceae bacterium
GATGTAGGGCACGCCGACCTGGCGGGCCAGCAGCACGTGCTCGCGGGTCTGCGGCATCGGGCCGTCGGTCGCGGCGACCACCAGGATTGCGCCGTCCATCTGCGCCGCGCCGGTGATCATGTTCTTGATGTAGTCGGCGTGACCGGGGCAGTCGACGTGCGCGTAGTGCCGCTTGTCGGTCTGGTACTCGACGTGCGAGATCGAGATCGTGATCCCGCGCTCCTTCTCTTCCTTCGCGTTGTCGATCTTGTCGAAGGCGGAGAAGGCATTCAGGGTCGGGTACTTGTCGTGCAGCACCTTCGTGATCGCCGCGGTCAGCGTCGTCTTGCCGTGGTCGATGTGACCGATGGTGCCGATGTTGACGTGCGGCTTGGTCCGCTCGAACTTCGCCTTCGCCACTGGTGTCTCCTCGTTGCGATCGTTTCCCCGCCGCGGCGGGGCCAGGCGCTCGCGCGCGCTGCTTTGTTCCCGTCGTTGTTCTGCTACTCGCCGCGTGCCTTGGCGATGATCTCCTTGGCGATGCTGGGCGGGACCTCGGCATACGAATCGAACTGCATGCTGTAGTCCGCCCGGCCCTGAGTCCGGCTGCGCAGGTCGCCCACGTAGCCAAACATCTCCGACAGCGGGACGATGGCCTTGACGACCCGCACCCCGGAACGCTCTTCCATGGCCTGGATGTGGCCCCGGCGGCCGTTGAGGTCGCCGATCACGTCACCCATATAGTCGTCCGGTGTCCTGACCTCGACCGCCATCACCGGTTCCAGCAAGGCCGGATCGGCGTGTGCTGCGGCCTTCTTGAACGCCATGGACCCGGCGATCTTGAAGGCGAGCTCGGACGAGTCGACCTCGTGATAGGCGCCGTCGGTGAGGGTGACCTTGACGTCCACCATCGGATACCCGGCCAGGACGCCGAACTCGGCGGCTTCCTGGCAGCCCGTGTCGACCGACGGAATGAACTCGCGCGGCACCCGGCCGCCGGTGACCTTGTTCTCGAACTCGTAGCCGCCGCCGTCGCCGCCGGTCGGCTCCAGGTTGATGATGACGCGCGCGTACTGGCCGGAGCCGCCCGTCTGCTTCTTGTGGGTGTACTCGACGCGCTCGACCTTCTTGCGGATCGTCTCCCGGTAGGCGACCTGCGGACGGCCGATGTTGGCCTCGACCCTGAACTCGCGGCGCATCCGCTCGACCAGCACCTCCAGGTGCAGCTCGCCCATCCCCGAGATGATGGTCTGGCCGGTCTCCTCGTCGGTCCTGACCTGAAAGGTTGGGTCCTCCTCGGCCAGCCGCTGGATGGCGGTACCGAGCTTGTCCTGGTCGGCCTTGGTCCTGGGCTCGATCGCCACGTTGATGACCGGAGCCGGGAACGTCATCGACTCGAGGATCACCTGCTTTCCCGTATCGCAGAGCGTGTCGCCGGTCGTGGTGTCCTTGAGGCCCATGACGGCGACGATCTGGCCAGCGGTCGCGAACGGGCGCTCCTCACGCTTGTTCGCGTGCATCTGGTAGACCTTGCCGATCCGCTCCTTGCGGCCCTTGGTCGAGTTCAGCACCTGGCTGCCGGACTCCAGCCGCCCCGAGTAGACGCGGATGTACGTCAGCTTGCCGAGGTGCTGGTCAGACATGATCTTGAACGCCAGCGCCGCGAACGGCTCGGCAGGGTCGGCGTGCCGCTCGATGACGGTGCTCTCGTCGCCGACCGCGTGACCCTTGATCGACGGAATGTCGACGGGGCTCGGCAGGAAGTCGACGATGGCGTCAAGCATCGGCTGCACGCCCTTGTTCTTGAACGCGCTGCCGCACAGCACCGGGGTGACGGCGCTGGCGATCGTGGCCCGCCGGATCGCGGCGATGAGCTGCTCGGTCTGCGGCTCGGTGCCCTCGAGGTAGAGCTCCATCATCTCTTCGTCGTTTTCGGCGATGGTCTCGAGCAGCTTGTCGCGCCACTCCCGGGCGGCCTCGACGTGGTCGTCGGGAATCGACACAGTGTCGTAGGTGTCGCCCTTGCCCTCGGTCTGCCACAGCAGTGCGCGCATCCGGATCAGGTCGATCACGCCGCGGAAGTCCGACTCGACGCCCCAGGGCAGCTGAACCACCAGCGGGTTCGCGCCCAGCCGGTCACCGATCATGTCGACGCACCGATGGAACTCGGCACCGACCCGGTCCATCTTGTTGACGAAGCAGATACGTGGCACGCCGTAGCGGTCGGCCTGCCGCCACACCGTCTCGGACTGCGGCTCGACGCCGGCCACGCCGTCGAACACCGCCACTGCGCCGTCAAGGACGCGCAGCGACCGCTCGACCTCGACGGTGAAGTCAACGTGGCCGGGAGTGTCGATGATGTTGATGGTGTGATCGCGCCACATCGTGGTCGTCGCCGCGGACGTGATGGTGATGCCGCGCTCTTGCTCCTGCTCCATCCAGTCCATGGTGGCGGCGCCCTCGTGGACCTCGCCGATCTTGTAGTTGATGCCGGTGTAGAACAGAATGCGCTCGGTGGTAGTGGTCTTGCCCGCGTCGATATGCGCCATGATCCCGATATTGCGGACACTGGCGAGATCGCTAGCGGTCTGGGTGGCGGCCACTGCCTTGATCCTCGATCCTTGGTCGGTTGGTGAGCTCAGCTACCAGCGGTAGTGAGCGAATGCCTTATTGGACTCGGCCATCTTGTGGGTGTCCTCCCGGCGCTTGACGCTCGCCCCGAGTCCGTTGCTGGCGTCGAGCAGCTCGTTCATGAGCCGCTCGGTCATGGTCTTCTCCCGGCGCTGCCGTGAGTAGCTGACCAGCCAGCGAAGCCCGAGCGTGGAGCTGCGCGGCGCCTTGACCTCGACGGGCACCTGGTAGGTGGCACCGCCGACCCGGCGGCTGCGCACCTCGAGCGTCGGCTTGACATTGTCGAGCGCGCGCTTGAGCGTCACAACGGGGTCGTTGCCGGTCTTGCCCCGGCAGCCCTCGAGCGCGCCGTACACGATCCGCTCGGCGAGCGACCGCTTGCCGTTCCTGAGAATCTTGTTGACGAGCGCGGTCACGAGCGGTGAGCCGTAGACCGGGTCGGTCACCAGCTGCCGCTTGGTCGCGGGGCCCTTGCGCGGCATGTCAGCTCTTCTCCTTCTTCGCGCCGTAGCGGCTGCGCGCCTGCTTGCGGTTCCGCACGCCCTGGGTGTCCAGCGAGCCGCGCACGATCTTGTAGCGAACGCCGGGCAGATCCCTGACCCGGCCGCCGCGGACCAGCACGATCGAGTGCTCCTGCAGGTTGTGCCCGACACCCGGGATGTAAGCCGTGACCTCGATCTTGCTCGTGAGCCGCACGCGTGCCACCTTGCGCAGGGCCGAGTTCGGCTTCTTGGGCGTGGTCGTGTAGACGCGCGTGCATACCCCGCGGCGCTGCGGGCTGCCGTGCAGCGCCGGTGTCTTGTTCTTGGCTACCTTGTCCTGCCGGCCCTTACGGACCAGCTGCTGGATCGTGGGCAACGCGTCTCCGTGTTTCCTGCCGCGCGCCTTGCGGCGCGATCTGTTGTTGTCTGACGGTTGGCCGCGCTCTACGCACGGCCAGGACGTGCCTGTGACCTGCTGGTTTACTACCTAGTTGCCGCCCGCTCGCCCCCCGCGGTCGGGTGTGTCGTGGTGCCCACGACGCACCCCTTGCCGAAAATCCGGAGGGAAGGCTGCCGCACGCCTGGCCTCATGCTGGTGCATGAGCACCGGGCCGGGCGCGCACCCATGAAGCATGGGCGCGGAGATCCAGAATACCGAACTCGCTGCGCACGTCAAAACGAGCCGGCCTACTGGACCTTGCTCCGGTGTTAATCGGTCTTTCCGCTGGTTTATTCCCGCGACCCACGGGAACGGGCCGGGGCGAAGCGGAGGGATGGGCGTGCCGCTGCTGATCGGGACCTCGGGCTGGCAGTACCAGGACTGGCGCGGCGGCTTCTACCCGCCCGGACTCCAGGCGACGCGCTGGCTGGAGCGGTACGCGAGCCAGTTCCCGACGGTCGAGAACAACGGCACCTTCTACCGCCTGGCCGCCCCGGCTACCTTCGCCAACTGGGCGGCCCGCACGCCGGGCGGCTTTGTCATGTCGGTCAAGGCCAGCCGGTACCTCACTCATATCCGGCGGCTGCGCGACCCGGCCGAACCCGTCGCCCGCCTGCTCACCGCCGCGGCCGGCCTCGGTGACCGGCTCGGCCCCATCCTCGTCCAGCTACCGCCCACCATGCAGGCCGCCCCGCCCCTCCTTGACCGCTGCCTGCACGAGTTCATAGCCCAGTCGCGCGCGCTCAAGCTCGCCGAGGCACGAATCAGCGTCGAGTTCCGCCACTCGTCCTGGGAGACGCAGGAGATCAGGGCCATCCTCGAACGGCACAATGCCGCGCTGTGCTGGTCGGACCGCCTCGGCAGGCCCCAGGGCCCGCTCTGGCGCACCGCCGACTGGGGCTACCTGCGCCTGCACGAGGGCGCCGCGAGCCCCTGGCCCCGCTACGGCCGCCAGGCCCTGCGCGCCTGGCTCGACCGCATCACGAGCACCTGGCCAGCCAGCCATGACGTGTTCGCCTATTTCAACAACGATCAGCACGCCGCCGCCCCCGCCGACGCCGCCGCCCTGGCGGCCGCGGCGGACCGGCGAGTAACGACAAGCGGCGCCGCGGCCGGAAGGC
>JBOHCP010000468.1:0-4648 GCA_050698875.1 Streptosporangiaceae bacterium
GGCTTGTCGTAGCCACCCGAGCGGCCGCGGCTCCGCGGCCTAGCCCGCGAGCCTGGCGAGCTCGGGAACGAAGCTCGCCGCGTCGATGGTGCCGACGCCGGTCACCAGGTCATACCCGGGCCCGGCGGCGTAGCCGGGGACCGAGTATTGCTTGCCGTCCTGGACGAAGTTGTGCGAGTTGGCGCCGGCGCCGACGTCGACGACGCCCGGATCGTGCCTGGCGGCAATGGCATAGACCGCGGGGTTGATCAGGCCGAGACCGCGTTGCTTGCCATGGCCGGCATACTGGTCGGCCAGCGCCACGATGCCGGCAAACAGCGGTGCGGCGAGGCTCGTGCCGCAGACCGGACGCCACCGCGGCCCGGTGCCATAGAAGCTGCCGTACACGACCACCGGGCTGTCGCACGACGCATCCATCGCCACATCGGGCACGCCGCGCGCGTTCCCGGTCACCGACGCGACGCCGTCCTGGTAGGCGGGCCGCGGGAAGGCGATCGAGGTGCCGCCGCCGCTGTCGCTCCAGCCAGTGTCGGGAGCCAGCCGGGTGCCGTTCGCGCGCAGGCTCAGCTGGGTGCCGCCCACCGCCGTTACGAGCGGATCGGTGGCCGGCCAGGACACGGCGCGGCTGGTGTAGAGGTCCTTCATGTTGTACTGGTCACTGGTCGCGCCGGAATCGCCGGTCGCGGCGAGCACCGTGACGTGGTCGCGGGCGGCGAGCTGGTAGGCGCCGCGGAAGCTCAGGATGGACGCGACGGACGGGAACGTCTGCTCCGTCGCGGCGAAGCTCTGGGTGATCACCTGCCCCAGCTTGTGCCGGAGCACGTACCGCTCGGCGGCGACGATCTGCGGGAATCCGGTCGTGCCCTCGTTCTCTGAGGTGGGAGTCTCCACCAGGACGATGCTGGCGCCGGGTGCCATCACGTGCCCCCACTCCACGTCCAGCGTGGCCTCCTCCGCCCAGCCGACGCGGTTGCTGTTGCGCCTGCGGTAGGCCGGCACCGGGCCGACCGGCTGGAGCACCCGGAACGACGGCGGCGCCGGCAGATCGAAGTAGCTGTCGAAGTGCGCCAGGTCGGCGGCGATCGTCGGGGATCCGAACGAGTCGACGACGACGATCGTCTGGCGGGACCCGTCAATGCCCTTCCTGGCGAGCGGCGCGATGTCGTAGGCGGTCCGGATCTGCGCCGGGGAGAGGGCACTGATCGGCGCGGGCACATCCGGAATGCGAATCAGCGCGTCCCGGCCGGGCCGCTGTGGCCCGGTGCCCGCTGCGTGGGCTATGGCCAGCCCCCCGGCCGCCAGCAGCGCAGCGACCAGCACGGTCCCGAGCAGGCCGCCGAGCCGACGTCTGCTGAGCCGCGGTCTCACTACTCGGTCAGCCGCAACGCGGCCTTCGGGCAGGACCGGACCGCGTGCCTGACACCATCCAGCAGCCTGTCCGGCACCTCGTCGACCAGGATGTTGAGGTTGTCGTCGTCGTCGACCTCGAAGACCTCGGGTACCAGGCCAGCGCAGACCGCGTTGGCCTCGCAGGCGTCGTAGTCGGGCACCACCTTCATGGCCGCCTCCTTTCCCTCGCCGCACGCCGTCGCGCAGACTGTACGGCATGCCCATGCCGGACAAGTTCAGGCTAGCGGCCGAGGCAGCCAGGGGGTTCATGCCGCCGGCTGAGGGCCTCGCGCTGTACCGGACGGCCGCGGACTACGCCACTGTCGGCCCGATCGCCGAGATCGGCACCTACTGCGGCAAGTCCACGATCTATCTGGCGGCGGCGGGAAGCGAGGCGGGCCAGCTCGTCGTTACCGTCGACCACCACCGCGGCTCGGAGGAGATCCAGCCTGGCTGGGAGTTTCACGACCGCGAGCTGGTGGATCCGGCCACGGGGCGGATGGACTCGCTGCCGTTCTTCCGGACCACGCTGGCAGCGGCCGGCCTTGAGGATCACGTGGTGGCCGTCATCGGAGCCTCCGCGGACGTGGCCGGGCTGTGGCGCACGCCGCTCGGCATGCTCTTCATCGACGGCGGGCACAGCGAGTACAACGTGGTGACCGACTACGAGGGCTGGGCGCCGTGGCTGGCCGTGGGCGGCGCGCTGGCGTTTCACGACGTCTTTCCCGACCCCGCCGACGGCGGCCAGGCGCCGTATCTGGTCTACCGGCGCGCGCTGGCCTCCGGCGCGTTCACCGAGGTCAGCGTCACCGGCTCGCTGCGCGTCCTGGAGCGGACCGGCGCGGGAATCGGCTAACAGGCGCCGCCGGGCGCCATATCCGGGCAGCCGCAGGCCGCGGGGTCGCCTGGCCGCCAGATCTCCGGGCCCGCCGCCGCGTCGGCGAAGATGCGGGCCGCCGGAGTCGCCGCGCCGGCGGCGAGCACATCGGCGGCCAGCACGATCGCGGCCGCGGTGTAGCTGCTCTGCTCGTGCGGGTAGTGCGTGCGATTGCGGAACTGCCAGCCCGTCCAGTAGCTGCCGTCCGCAGCGCGCAGGAACTGGATCTGGCCGAAGAGCTCAAGCGCCCGCTCGCGGTGCCCGATCGCGTCCAGTGCCATGGCGAGCTCGCACGTCTCGGCTCCGGTCACCCACGGCTCGTCGCGGACGCAGCGCACGCCGAGGCCGGGCACCACGAAGGTATCCCAGTCTGCCTTGAGCAGCTGCTCGGCCGCGGCGCCGCGGACCGCGCCGCCGAGCACCGGGTAGTACCAGTCCATGGAGAAGCGGCTCTTGTCGGCGAACGCCTCTCGATGGCACGCAACGGCGTGCCCGAGCAGCGTGACGGCCAGCTCCCAGTCCGGCTGCGGGTCGCCCAGATGCTCGGCCAGCGCGATCGCGCAGCGCAGGCTCTGGTACATGCTCGCGCTGCCGGTCAGCAGTGCGTAGCTGTCCGGGGCGCCGTCCTCGTGCCGTCGCCAGATGATCTCGCCGCGGGCGGCCTGCAGCCCGATCGCGAACCCGATGCCAGCCCGGACCACCGGCCACATCCGAACGGCGAACTCATCGTCACCGGTGACCAGGAGCTCGTGCCAGACGCCGACCGCGCTATAGGCGGCGTGATTGCTCTCGGCCGTCCACTCCGCCACCTGGCCCGCCGCCACCTGGCCCGCCGCCTGCACCGGCCAGGAGCCGTCCGGCTGCTGCGCGTCCGCCAGCCAGGAGTAGGCGCGCCTGGCCTCGGCGCGCAGCCCGCACACGCTGAGCGCCATGGCGCACTCGATGTGGTTCCAGGCGTCGACGTGTCCATCAGGCCAGCCGATGGAGCCGTCTGCCTGCTGGGTCGCCGCGATGGCGCGGCCGGTCGCGATGAGCTGGTCCGCCGTCAGGATGCCCGGCACGTCGGGCAGCTGGCAGGGCTCGGCTGCCGCGTCGGCTCGGCCGGCCAGTCGGTCAGGCTGCGGCATGCACCTTCTCCGAGGCGGTCCGCCGCGGAGCGCCGGTCCCGCTGGCCGGCTTGGTGGCGTACACGACCAGGCTCTTGCCGATGAGCGGATTGAGCGCCCGGTCGGCGAGCCGGGTGACGGCGGGCTTGCGCATGATTTCCCACACCAGCAGCTTGTGATACGCGCTCGCCAGCGGATGGTCGTCATCGTGCACGCCGACCGCGCACTTCAGCCACCAGTACGGCGAGTGCAGCGCGTGCGCGTGGTGGTGGCCGCCGACGTCCAGGCCGGCCCGCCGGAGCTTGGTCTCCAGTTCCGGCCGGGTGAAGATGCGCAGGTGACCGCCAGGCAGGTTGTGGTAGTCATCGGACAGCAGCCAGCAGATGCGCTCCGGCAGCCAGGCAGGCACCGTCACCGCGGCCAGGCCACCGGGCCGCAGCACGCGGCTGACCTCGTCCATCGCGTCCTGGTCCGGGGGGATGTGCTCAAGCACCTCGGCGGCGATGACGATGTCGAAAGCGCCGTCGGGGAACGGCATCGCGGTCGCGTCGCCGGCGACGGTGCCGATCGACGCCGGGGTCGGCAGCTCGCCAGCCTCGGCCATGGCCGCGGCGATGGCCGCGACCCTTGCCAGCTCGCCGCGGTCCGTGTCGAGCGCGACGATGCGAGCACCGCGCCTGCCGGCCTCGAACGCGTGCCGGCCGGCGCCGCACCCGAGGTCGAGGAGCCTCGTTCCGCTCTGAATGGGCAGTCGCCGGAAGTCCACGGTCAGCACGGCGGGACCGCCCCGGCCGGGGCACCGGGTCGTGCCCGGCCAGCCGCCGCCATGGCACGCCGGTACTCGGCGACGGTTGCCCTGGCCACCGCCGTCCACGCGAATCGCTCGGCCACCCTGGCCAGGGCAGCGCGCGACAGCTCGTCCCGCAGGGCAGGCGAGTCGTGCAGGGTGCGGAGGGCGGCGCTCAGCTCTTCGGCGTCGCCGGGTGTCACCAGCATCGCGGCGTCCCCGGTAACTTCCGGCAGCGCCCCGGTCCGGCTGGCCACGAGCGGCGTGCCCGAGGCCATGTGCTCGACCGCCGGCAGCGAGAAGCCCTCATACAGCGACGGCACGACCGCGATCTCCGCGCTGGCGACAAGGCCTGCCAGCTGCTCGTCGCTTATTCCGCTGACGAATTGCACCCGGCCGGTCAGCGACAGGTCGCCGAGCAGCCGCTCCGTCGGGCCGTCGGGCACCAGCTTGCTCACCACGGTCAGGGTGACGTCCCGCTCTGCCGCG
>JBOHCP010000469.1:0-4647 GCA_050698875.1 Streptosporangiaceae bacterium
GCCCCGCGCCCGGGGCAGCCGGCCCGGCGCGCCGCCCGAGCTGGCCGCCGCCGCGCCACCCGGCGCCTGGCAGAAGGTCACCGTCGACATCCGCGGCCGCAAAGCCGAGCGGCTGGTCACGGTCTTCGACGTCCTGTGGTATCAGGTCCGCAAGGACAGCCTGGTCCGGCTCGTCATAGTCCGCGACCCCGCCGGCAAGGAACCCGACGGCTTCCTTCTCACCACCGACCTCACCGCCAGCGGTGCCGAGGTGGCCAGCCGCTACGCCGGCCGCTGGCCGATCGAATGCTGCTTCAGGCAAGTCAGGCCGCACGCCGGTGCCGGGCACCCGCAAACCTGGAAACGCCAAGGACCCGCCCGCGCGATCATGCTCGCGTTCTGGCTGCACACCGCCATCTGGTGCTGCTACCTCGCCGCCCGGGACGGCCAGCCCACCTGGCGGACCCGGCCGTGGTAGACCCGCAAGGCCACCCCCAGCTTCATCGACGCCCTCGCCGCCATGCGCCGCACCCTCTGGCAGGAACGAATTACCGCCATGTCACCCACGGCGGCGCACCCGCAAAATACTCGGCCCCCTGCTCGACACCCTTGCGGAGGCCGCCTAGTCAGAGTCACTCAGCAAAACTGCGAAACTTCACTCTACGATTCGCTGCGAAATCACCTGAGTCTTGCCGGACCCGGCACATGCCACGATCAGCAGCGTTCATCGATGGTGCTGATAGCTGCACGTTGCGCGTTGGTGTACTGCATGGCTGATTCCTAAACCTCGTACACCTGCAGTACCTCGTCGCCGTAGTTGTTGATCACCTTCACGGCGATCTTGCCGGTAGACGGTGGGTTGAACAGTCGGGACCGCGTCGAGTAAAGCGACTGCCAGGCGGCCTCGTCGATATCAGCCTTCAGTGCCCGCTTCAGCCGGGCATATGGATCATTGCTGCCAGTGAAGTAGCAGTGCCGGACGAAGAATGACTCTTCGTCGTAGTCGGTGTCGATCATCCACAGCGCGACGTCGTCAGTGCCGCTCGACCGGATCTCGCCCGTGGTGGGGTTGTACACGTCGACGCCGCGGATCTCGACCACGATCCCGTCGGTCGTGCGCTCGATCGCCACATCCGGCTCGCCGAAGACTATGAATAGGTTGGCGCTGCCGGTCTTCTTCAGCAGCACGTCGCCCATCGCCAGATCTGAGTTCATCCGCACCAGCAGGATCGGTAGTCGCCCCTGGCTGCGCTCGCCCTGAACCGTGGCAAAGTTGCCAGGGTCGCGCGGCGCGAACTCCTCCGTGGCCTTCACGGCCTGCGGATCAAACGCGAACGCGCACACCAGCAGCAAGTCGAATCCCATGCCGCGAGTCGACTCCCTGGCCGCGTGCCTGATCCACTCCGGGTTCACGGTCCCGAACTGCGGGCCCATAGACACCGCGATCCGCTGAGGCGTGCCCTCGTCGCTCTCTTTCCGGATTCCCTCAGCCTGGACGTAAGAGCCAGGGAACGGGGTCAGCGACTCGAACTCAAGCCTCTCCTTCTTGCGGCCGTTCTGCACGCCAGCTTTCAGCAAGTTGTCAAGGATCGTCCGCTCGAACGTCGACTCATCCGTCGCATCCGCGGCGCGTTCTGAGGCCGGTGCAGCGTCAGGAGAGATCGCCTTATGTGGCGACAAGCTTTCGCACGTGAACCGCCCGGCCACACGGACCTTCCGGTTGTCTTCGTACGGTCGGTCATAGAGGATCTCGGTCTCCGCGTGCTTGGCAGTAGCCGCATTAATCTCCTCGCGGCTCATGCCCTCCTCGATGCCGGGATTAGTAGCGATCGACTTCAGCGTCACATGCGGGACCCGCTCGTACACGAACCCCTTGCGCAAGTCAGCGCCAGTCGAAGCATCCACCGAAGCATCCGACGGCGGGCGTTGCGCGAGTTCCGCTGCCTTGATTTGCCCCTCGCGCGAATCGGCGAGCAGATAGTACGGAAATCTCGCGCCCATGATCCGCTGCCGCGCCAGCGTGAGTGCTACCCGAGAAGTGTCGACCGTAATCCACCGTCGCCCCCACTGCTCAGCCACCATCGCAGTCGTCCCCGAGCCGCAGGTGGGATCGAGTACCAGGTCGCCAGGATCGGTGGTCATCAGGAGACAACGCTGGACTGCGCTCTTTGCTGTTTGGACTACATAAACCTTTGGATCAGCGCGGCTCTGGATACCGCCAATGTCCATCCACGCATTTGATAGAGGGAACGCCGGAAAGTCATCGTGATAACGCACGTAGGCGAGCGTGTTTCTGGTGACCTGAACGCGGCGGGCGGCAATGAGCCGAGCCATGCCGGCCTGGTTGGTCTTCCACCGAGTCTGCATGGTCGGCGTGAAGGCTCGCCCATCAAGTTCGACCGTGAACCACGAGGCCGCGCCTTCCCCTTTTGCGCGCCCTGCACTTTCGCTCGTGAGGTTGTCCAGCCTGAAGTACCTGCCAGACTGCTTCATGGTTTCGGCTTGCGCCTCCGGCACACGAGCTCCATCTGCCAGCTCAACCTGGTCATACTTCTCGGACCCTCGGCCGCCCAGCTGACGGAGAACAAACAGCTCGCGGTACTTCAGAGCCTCGATATTGGACGCGTACCAAAGTATGTAATCCGCAGTGCCGGAAATGAAATGAGCGGTCTGACCAGCCGTCTTGCCGAAAATGATCTGTGACACAAAATTCTCGTCGCCAAAGACTTCGTCGAGCAGGCTACGGATGAGGTGGACGTTCTCATCGCCGATCTGCACGAAGACACTGCCAGAGTCTGTGAGCAGGTCGCGGGCGACGGTCAAGCGATCACGGAGGTAGGCGAGATAAGAGTTGATACCGTCCTGCCACGTATCGCGAAAGGCCTTGATCTGCTCAACCTCACGGCTCGCATCTTCGAGCTTGCCGTCCTTGACGTCACGTTTCGCCGTCGTGACCTGCCAGTTGGAGCCGAACTTGATGCCGTAGGGCGGGTCAATGTAGATCATCTGAACCTTGCCGCGGAGGTTCTCCTTCTCCGCGAGCGAGGCCATGACCTGCAGCGAGTCGCCGAGGATCACTCGGTTGGACCAGTTGGCCTCATGCTCGTAGTACTCGACTGCCTCGTAGCCGGACAGGCCGTCGAAGTCGCTGAAAAGGTCGAGTTGCTCCCGGCCGCTGGCACGACGGAGGTTTTCGATGATGACCTGTGGGACGACCTTCTCCTGTATGTAGATGGGCGGCGCATCGACGACGAGATCGTCGCCGTACTGTTTGTCCTTGCCTTTCCAGACGAGCTGGGGGTCGAGCGACGTGTCCCGTCGCTGCCAGGCGACCGGCAGTGGGCTCGCCACTTCGGGGTCGAGCAGTGCCTCGGAGTCGGCCGTGGGGATGTTGACCCGCTTGTCGCCGTGCTCGAAGGAACCCATGGGGACGGGTCCGCCAGGACGGCTTTTTCTCGCGGGCATGATCAGTTCTCCCGTTCCCACGGCTGTACGGACCCGTCGGGTTCGACGAGGTAGACGACGATCTCCAGCCGCCGGAGCGCCCAGCCCGCTTCGGCAAGAAGGGTCAGGTACCTCGGTTTGTCTGGTAGTGCGAGCACGAGTCTTGAGTTCGACTCGACGCCGCGGCGGATGAGTGTGGTCAGGCCCTCGGCAAACCAGTGCGTGGCCTGCAGCGTCGGCTGGGTCGGCTTGAGCTGGCCGGCGCGCTCGCCTCGCGCGTACGTCGTGCTAGGCCAGCCCTTGACTTCGGCCAGCAGCCGGGTGCCGTCCCGTTCGGCGATGATGTCAGTCCCCTGCACGCGGCGTGCGGTATCCGCTACCGAGATGATCTGCCATCCCTCGCGTGCAAGATGCGTGACGACACGGGCCTGGATGTTGCCTTCCCAGGCCCAATCGTCGTCTGCGGGCTCCGTTGGCGGCGGCACCTTCGTCTGGGCGCTCGCGGGCGGTGGCGGATCGGCGGCAAGCCGGTTGGTGATCGAGCCCGGCGAACCGTCGCGGACGATCACTCCGTTGTCGGCGAGTCGGCGGCAGGTCACGTTGATGTGCTGGTGGCGCTTCCCAAGCAGGGCAGCTAGCTCGGCGTCGGTCAGGCCCGCAGAGTTTCCGCGGAGTGCCTGCAGCACCTGGTCAGCGACTGTCATGGTGCTACCGCCGCGCTGGCGCCTATCTCGGCGCGGAGTGCCGCGATCGCCGTCTCGAGATCGGGGCGGAACGTCGCCGGGTTGGTCAGTTCGCAATAGCTCCAGCGGCCGAAGCCGCCGTGGTTGTTGATCGCGGGCAGCCACAGGTCGCGGACCGTGTCAGCCTTCTCCTTCGTCGGGCCGGGCGGCTTGTGGCTGCCGGACACCTCGACGAGAAGGGTCTTGGTCTCTGTTTCCTCCGCAAACGGCTGGAGCCGGACCAGGAAGTCGGGCAGGTACTGTCGGCTCTGGCCCTGATAGGCATACGGGATAGTGAAGCCGACATGATCGTTCTTCACATAGGCGGCGACCGGCGGCATGACGTCGAGGAGCTGGGCGACCATCTCCTCCCAGGTGTTGGCGTGCGGTCCGTCCAGGACGACGAAGTTGACGTGGCAGCGCTGCTCGGAAGTCTTGTAGACCTCCTTAGTGGTGTAGAAGTCCACGAGCGCTGTGGTGCCGAGCGGGTCGGCCGCCAGCA
>JBOHCP010000470.1:0-4645 GCA_050698875.1 Streptosporangiaceae bacterium
GTGCGGGTCCGGGCCGCCGGACCGGCGTGGGCGTCGATGACGCGCTGGGCCACGTCGGTCGCCCGCAGGTTGGTCCGCTGCGAGACCTGTCGCATGCGCTCCAGCGCATCATCCGCGCTGCAGCCGAGCGCGTGCATGAGGATTCCCTTGGCCTGGTCGACTATCGCCCGCGAGCTGGCGGCGTCCCGGAGCTGGTCGGCGAGCCGCCGTGAGTCTCCGTACTCGGCGACGGCGCCGACGAGCGCGCCACCGTAGGCGACGAGCAGCTCGGCGAGCTGGACCTGGCCCGGGTCGATCGACCGCGGTCGCAGGCCGAACAGCGACAGCGTGAGGACTACCTGGCCGCTGTAGGTCAGCACTAGACAGCCACGGATCCCCATCCGCAGCGCGGCGCCGGCGAACTCCGGCCAGCGGAGTTCCGTCAGCGTGTCGGGGCAGCTCACTGGGCCGCCGGAGGTCATGGCATCGATCAGCGGCCCGCGGCTGCTGGCGAGCTGCACTTCGACGAGCCGGGACGGTTCCGGGTGACTCGAGGCCGCTGCGGAGAGCTGACCGTGCCGCCACACCGCCACGTCGGCGGCTGCGCACCCCGCCACCTCGCTCGCCGCCAGCTCGGTCAGCTGGCTCAGGGACCGCTCCTCGGTGGCGGCGGTCAGGCTCAGCAGCGCCGCGGTCCGGTCGGCCAGGTCGGAACTCGGCACGCCGCCGCTACCCGGCAGGCGGGCAGGCGGCGTTCGCCAGCGCGGCGAGGCCTTCGTCCACTGTGTCGTAGCGGGTCAGCTTGTCCGCGAGTCCGGTGATCCACAGCGTCTTGGTGTACCGGTACCTCGCGCTGGCCAGGGCGAGCGTCCCGCCCCTGGCCTCGGCTTTCTTCCAGTGCCCGACGATGACCGCGAGCGCGCTCGTGTCGAGGAAACTGACGTGGCCGAAATCGAGAATGATCCTGCTGTGGTCGGCTTCCGCCTGTGTCAGATACTCGTCGAGCTGCGGGCTCGTGACGATGTCCAGATCCCCGCTGATCGTGATGATCATGGTGTCACCGCGGCTCTCCGCCGAGAGCGAGGCTCCTTCCACGCTTCACCACACTCCGCCCTGGATTGTTGACCCTCGCTCCACAACGGTATACCGATGGCTGGCAGCTGGTTGTCCGGCCGATGCGGCCTGCATACACGCCTGTCGGGCGGGCAGGTAGCGGACGGACCGGCGCGATGGCAGGTTGCCGGTTCGCTACGGTCGGCAGTGACGAGAAGGCCATGCCTCTACGGCCCAAGGCGGGCGGCAGGTAGCTGATGCATGGGAGTTGGCGTTGAGCGACCAGGCTGCCGCTGGTGGCGGGTTCCGCCATGGGGCCTGGTTGTACCGGACACCCGGCGAGTACGTGGCCGGCGTCCGCGAGTTCGTCGCGGCCGGGGCCTCGGCGGGCGAGCCGGTCATGGTAGCCGTGCAGGCCAGCAGGCTGCCGCTGGACTGGAACCTGCCAGCGGGGCAGGCGGGCGTGCGCGGCCTAGACGCGGCCGAGCTCGGCAGGAACCCGGCACGCATGATGCCCGCGCTGCGCGCCTTCGCCGACGAGCACTCCGGCCAGCGCGTCCGGGTTGTCGGCGAACTGGCGTGGCCAGGCCGGTCGGGGCCCGAACTCGGCGAGGTAGCTAGGTACGAAATGATGGTGAATCTGGCTTTCGCGACGTCACCCATCAGCCTCCTCTGTCCCTACGACGCTGCGGGGCTGCCCGCGTCCGCCATCTCCGCTGCCTGCGCCAGTCACCCGTGGCTCTGGCAAGCCGGTCACGAGGTAAGCGGCGGCGACTACGACTTGGCGGCGGCCGGCCAGGCTCGCCTCGGGCCGCCGTTGCGGGTGCCGCCCGGCGCCAGGGCTCTCTCCTACCGGCACGATCTACGTCCGGTGCGCGCGCTCGTCGCCGCCGAGGCTGCCCGAGCCGGGCTGTCAGGGACGCGCCGCACCGACCTCGTCATCGCCGCCAGTGAGGTGGCTGCGAACACGCTCAAACACACCGGCGGCGGCGGCGTCGTCCGGGTCTGGGTCACTGGCAACGAGGTCCTGTGTCAGTTCGACGACTCCGGTCATATCGGGGACCCGCTAGCGGGATATGGTCGCCCGGCGGGCGACGTGCCGGGAGGGCAAGGTCTGTGGCTGGTCAACCAGGTCTGTGACCTGGCCGAGATACGCACGAGCGCCATCGGCACCGCAATCCGGCTGCATATGTTGCGGGACGGGCCGCCGGCAAGCCTGGCGGACCGGGCGCGAGCGGGTCATGTCTGACACAGCGGACACGACCGATGTCGCGTTCCTGGCTACTCTGCCGTTGGTCTGCCAGCGGGGCCGCCTGCGCGGGCGGCTTCGGCCTCGCGCTCGGGGTCCGCACCCGGCTGGTCGCCAGTCTGCTGCGGGCTGGCTCTGCCCAGGTCGCCCGGTGCACCGGGAGCCGCCCCGTCGCCGCCCGTGGTTGAACTGCCTGGCAGCGTCGGCGCGCCATCAGAGTGCTCAGGTGGCGGATGCTGCAGCAGCTCAAGCGCCGCGTGCGGCAGTTCCCGCAGCCGTAGGTTGCTGAACACCGGCGCTCTGGCGACCAGGATTACCCCCGCGACCAAGGCAACGACACCACCGATCTGCAGCGCAACGAGCCACGGGGAGACGTGCACGACATCGCCAAAGACCACGACGCCGAGCACGATGCCCGCGGTCGGCTCCGCAGCGGTGACCGCGGGCAGCGACGCGTGCAGCGGGGCTGAGTTAAAAGCGTTCTGCATCAGCCAGAACCCGATGAGGCTGGCAATCACCGTTGCGTAGCCGGGCCAGTGCACCAGCAGGTTCAGCGGATGCGTGCCGTCGATCACCTGCACGCTGCGACGGGTGAAGGCGTCCGCGATGCCGAGCATGAGGCCGGCCGCCGTGCCGGTCAGTGTCGCGCGCACCGTGCCGGAGCGCTTGCGCCCCAGCTGGACGAGCAAGGCGGCGATGAGCGCGATGCCCACTGCCGCGGGCCAGTGACTGACAGAGCCGAATGACTCGGACGGAGACTTGACAGTCCTCGTCAGGGACAGCGCGGCCACGCCAGCGCTGAGTACCACCGCGCCGACAATCTCCGTCCGGCGCAACGCCTGGCCGGACAGCGGCACGGCCAGCACCAGGGCAAAGATGAGGTTGGTCGTGAGGAGCGGCTCGGTCACCGACAGGGTCAGGTGGCCAAGGGTCCAGGCCTGGACCAGGTAACCCGCGACCATCACCGCGATGCCGACGAGCCATCGGCGGTTGCGCACCAGGCGTGCGATGAGGCCGAGGTGCAGGAATTCCGCGTCGCGAACCTGCTGCGCCGCGTGCTGCTGCAGCACGAAGCCGAACCCAGTGAGCATCGCCGCGAGGACGGTTATCCCGATATAGAACGCATTCATGGCGTGCCCGACGGCCAGCACTGCAGGTCGTGGTGCGTGCTCACGACCAGGGCTGCGGCGTCGGGCAGGCTGCAAAGCCAACCGGGCTGCCTTGGCAGCTCCAGTTGGGTGCCCGGCAGCCACGGTTCGGTGCGCACATACTCCCCAACGAGCGGGCCCGCTTCCGCGTTCTCCGCGGCACTTCGAGTCTGGCGCAGGACCAGGCGCGGACGCCTCACACAGTACCCGCCGACCTGCGCCAGGTACGCGGGCCTGCCATCGGCGCGTCGCGTGCCCGAGTCCGGCCGGAAATGTCAGTGGCTATCGATACTATGCTCGAAGAAGCTGGCTGACGCGGCTGGATCACCGGGGAGGTGGAGCTGGTGGACGAGTTTCCGGTGACCGGTCAGGGTCAGCCCGACCTCTTCGGCGAGCCGGGGAGCCGGCTTGACGAGCCGGGCAGTTCGTTTGACGAGCTGATCCTGGCGGGCTGGGACCCGTCCGATCATGGCGACCCGGCCACCGATCCCGACGATGAGCAGGCGTGGCTGGCGAGTCTGCCGGCTGATGTGCGGGCCGGGCTGGCGGCCCGGCCGCCGGTGCCGGCGGTGCTGTGCTCGGCGGACGGCGACTGGCTGGCCGGGGCGGCGCGGGCCGGGTTGGGCTGTGGCGGGTTCGCTGATGCGGCGCTGCCGGGGCCGGGGCTGGCGGGCCTGCTGGCGGCGGCGACCACGGACGGGCCCGGCGGGCTGGACGACGAGCAGCTGGCAGGGGTGCTGCGGGGCTGGCAGCGGCAGGTCTCCTGCGGGCAGGCCGGGCTGGCGCAGGCGGTGATCGAGCTGGCCGGGCGGCGAGCCGCGGGGTCATCGCGGGCGGCCGAGCATCTGACCGACGAGCTGGCGATCGAGCTGACGCTGACGGGCCGGTCGGCGGGCCGGCTTGTGGAGGTGTGCGACGGGCTGGGCCGGCTGGCCGAGGTTTACGACGCGCTGGCGTCCGGGGCGATCGACTGGCCGCGTGCCTGCGTGTTCGTCGATGAGCTGGCGCTGCTGGACGACGCGGCTGCTGCCGGGATCGCCGGCCGGCTGGCGGATCAGGCGGCGGAGTGGACCACGGGTCAGCTGCGAGCCGCGCTGGCACGGGCGGTGCTGGCCGCCGACCCCGGCGCCGCGCAGCGGCGCCGCAAGCAGGCCCGCAAGCAGGCGCGGGTGGAGGCGTGGCACGAGCCGTCGGGCAACGCCGCGCTGGCCGGCCG
>JBOHCP010000471.1:0-4628 GCA_050698875.1 Streptosporangiaceae bacterium
CCGCGCCAGCGCCTCGGTCGACGCGTCGAGGTCCGCCTGCGCGGCGGCAACCGGGGTGCGGCGGGCGAGGTGGCCCGCGAGCGACTCGCCCGGCCTGATGTCGGGCTCCTGGGCGAGCCTGAGCACCGTGGTGGTCGCCGGTGCCCTGGTCACGGTGCCGACGTCGGGCTCCAGGTCGCCGGCCAGCACGCTGAGCAGGGTGGACTTCCCGACCGTTGGAGGCGACGATGCCGATCCGGTCCCCGGCGCCGATGCTGACGCTGACCTCGTCCAGCACGACGAGGCTGCCGAAGGACACGCTGACGTTGGATGCGGTCAACCTGGACATCAAGCTCTCCCACATCGCGACCGCTTGCGCGGGTCGCGCTATGCCCAGGTGACGCGGGGCGGCGGCTCCGGCCCGCAGGCGAGCCGCGCGCCGGCGATCCGGCGGACGGGCCTCGGCTGCGATGGCCGCCGCGGATCGGGCGCGAAACCTAGGCGCTCTTGGTCAGCTGCCCCGCGCGGCTGGCGATCGCCGACTTGCGGTTAGCAGCCTGGTTCTTGTGGATGACGCCCTTGCCCACGGCCTTGTCCAGCTTGACGGACGCGGCTCGCATCGCGGCCTCGGCGGCCTCGGCGTTGCCAGCGTCGGCAGCCTCGCGGAACTTGCGCACGGACGTCCTCAGCTCGGACTTGACAGCCTTATTGCGCATCCGAGCCTTCTCGTTCTGCTTGTTGCGCTTGATCTGGGACTTGATGTTTGCCACGCGGAATGCCTCGTTAGGTCTAGGTCTGGGTGGTCTGGCAGTGCCGGCGCCGCCAAACGGCGCGAACTGACGGGAGCCACAGGCGCGGGCAACCAGACAGCCAGAACAGAATAGCCGACATCGCTGCCGACCCTCAAACCAGACCTCCGTGCTCCAGAGGCGGAGACCTAGCGTTCAACGAAGACTTTGCGTGCTATGCGCACGCAAAGTCTCGGGCGGACGCAAAGTCTTCGCGATCACGTGCCGCCGAGTGGCGCATGCGGCCGGTGGCCTGCGGGCGCGCCCTGACGGGATCCGGCCGGTCCGCCACTAGCCGCTGCGGCCTTTCGGCAGCCTGGCTGGTGGCCAGGGCATCAACTGCAGCGTGCAACGATAGACCAGCCCGCGCCCACGACGAACCTGGCGGATGTCCGTGTCACCAACGCCGCAGCAGCCGACGAATCAGCTGTCCGCGCCCGAGCCTGCCCGGACTCCGCAGCCGGTGATCAGGAACTTCTGCATCATCGCGCACATCGACCACGGCAAGTCCACCCTGGCCGACCGGATGCTGCAGCTCACGGGCGTGGTCGACGCGCGCCAGATGCGGGCCCAGTACCTCGACCGGATGGACATCGAGCGCGAGCGCGGCATCACGATCAAGAGCCAGGCGGTCCGGCTTCCGTGGCGCGGGACGGACGGCAGACACTACGTCCTGAACCTGATCGACACGCCCGGTCACGTGGACTTCAGCTACGAGGTGTCCCGGTCGCTGGCGGCCTGCGAGGGCGCGATCCTGCTGGTCGACGCGGTACAGGGCATCGAGGCGCAGACGCTGGCGAACCTGTACCTCGCGCTGGGCGCCGATCTGCACCTGATCCCGGTGCTCAACAAGATCGACCTGCCCGCCGCCCAGCCGGACAAGTACGCGGCCGAGCTGGCGAACATCATCGGCTGCGACGCGGCTGACGTGCTGCGGGTCTCGGCGAAGACCGGCGAGGGCGTCGAGGCGCTGCTGACCGCGGTCGTCGAGCAGGTGCCGCCGCCGGCCGGCAACCCGGACGCGCCGGCCAGGGCGCTGATCTTCGACTCCGTCTACGACACCTACCGCGGCGTGGTCACGTACGTCCGTGTCATGGACGGACGGCTGAGTCGCCGGGAGCGGACGCTCATGCTGTCGACCAAGGCCGTGCACGAGACGCTGGAGATCGGGGTGATCTCGCCGGACCCGGTGCCGGCGGAGGGTCTCGCGGCCGGCGAGGTCGGCTACCTGATCACCGGGGTCAAAGACGTCCGGCATGCGAGGGTAGGCGACACGCTGACCAACGCCTCCGCTCCGGCGAAGGAGCCGCTGCCCGGCTACGCCGACCCGAAGCCGATGGTGTTCTCTGGGCTGTATCCCATGGACGGCGATGACTACCCGGAGCTGCGGGACGCCCTCGACAAGCTGCAACTGAACGACGCGTCGCTGGTGTTTGAGCCGGAAACGTCGACCGCGCTCGGGTTCGGCTTCCGCTGCGGCTTCCTGGGCTTGCTGCACATGGAGATCGTCCGCGAGCGGCTCGAGCGGGAGTTCGACCTGGAGCTGATCTCGACCGCGCCGAACGTCGTCTATCGGGTGGTAACCGAGGCAGGCAGCGAGTCCGTCGTCACCAACCCGAGCGAGTTCCCCGAGGGCAAGATCAGTCAGGTTTTCGAGCCGGTGGTCCGGGCCACGGTGCTGGCACCCGCCGACTACATCGGCGCGATCATGGAACTGTGCCAGAGCCGCCGGGGCCTCCTGCTCGGCATGGAATACCTGTCCGCGGACCGCGTCGAGATCCGGTACACGATGCCGCTCGGTGAGATCATTTTCGACTTCTTCGACCAGCTCAAGTCGCGCACCCGCGGCTACGCCTCGCTCGACTACGAGCGCGCCGGCGAGCAGGAGTCCGACCTGGTCAAGGTGGACATCCTGCTGCAAGGCGTGCCGGTGGACGCGTTCAGCCAGATCGTGCACGCCGACAAGGCACGTGAGTACGGCCTCTCCATGACGGCGAGGCTCAGGCAGCTGATCCCGCGTCAGCAGTTCGAGGTGCCGATTCAGGCGGCGATCGGGTCGCGGATCATCGCCCGCGAGAACATCCGCGCCCTGCGCAAGGACGTGCTGGCCAAGTGCTATGGCGGCGACATCACCCGGAAGCGCAAGCTGCTGGAAAAGCAGAAGGAAGGCAAGCGCCGGATGAAGGTGATCGGCCGGGTGGAGGTGCCGCAGGAAGCGTTCGTGGCGGCGCTGTCGACCGAGCAGGCACCGGACAAGCGGCGCTGATACACCGGACCATTCAGGGGAACGCCGTAGCCTCCCGCAGCCGCCGTGCGTCCGGCCGCAGCCAGGCCGGCGGGACCGAGGCCGACGGGACCGAGGCCGACGTCGCGGCCACGGTGCGTCCGGCCGCGGGCCGACCGGTCAGCTCGACCTGACGTGCAGCCCGATGATGATCAGCAGCACGATGATCAGGAAGTACACCACGCCGAGGATGCCGAGCACCAGCCCGGCGATCGCCATGCCGCGGCCGCGTTCGCCTCGCTGGTTGATCTGCTTGAGGCCGATGGCCCCGCAGATGACAGCCGGGATGGCCAGCAGGATGTTGCCCACCAGCAGCAGGCCGAGGACGAACTGGCCGATGCCGCAGACCAGCGCGGCGATCGCGACCGGGTTATTGCGCGGGGCCGCCGCGGTCGGATAGTAGGCCGATGGCGGGTAGCCGTACGGCCCCGCGGGTGGCTGGTACGGGCCGGCGGGTGGCTGGTACGGGCCGGCGGGTGGCTGGTACTGGCCTGCCGGAGCTGCCCAGGGATCAGCGTTACCAGGGCTGAACCCGTTCGGGGGCGGCGGGAATCCGTTCGGGCCGGCCGGCTGACCCGCCGCCTGGTCCGGTGCGCCGGCTGACGGCGGCGCGAAGCCGCCAGCTGCGGGCTGGTCTTGCTGGCCCGGCCACGTCGGTGGCGGCGGAGCCGATCCAGGATCCCCGAAGTCGGCCGGCCGCGCCCACGGATCCTGGTCGCGACCGGGCTCGCCGCCGCTGCCTGCGCTCATGGAGTCGTCCTTCTGGTACCGATGTGGCCGTTCGCCCCAGTATCGCTGACGCTACGCCGGCCCCGGGCACGCGACACCCGTTCGGAATCGGTTCGACGCCTGCACATCGGGTCGGCTAGCTTCGGGGCATGCCAGCAGCTCGCGTTCTGTCGGTCAACCGCGGTCTGGAGGCCGACCTGGTCATCGGCGGGCGGCCAGCCCGGTCCGCCATCAACAAGCGGCCGGCGGGCTGTCCGGTCGAGGTGGGAGCGCTCGGCCTGGACGGCGACACCGTTGCGGACAAGGTCAATCACGGCGGCCTCGAGCAGGCCGTCTACGCCTACGGCCGGGAGGACCTGGACTGGTGGACCGAGCAGCTCGGACGCGAGCTGCCCAACGGGATGTTCGGGGAGAACCTCACGACCGCGGGCATCGACGTGAGCGGGGCGCTGATCGGCGAGACCTGGCGCGCGGGCACGGTGGTCCTGCAGGTGACGTCGCCCCGCATCCCGTGCAACACCTTCAAGGCCTGGCTCGACGAGGAGCCGCAGTGGGTGAAGCGGTTCGCCGCGGCTGGCCGGCCGGGCGCCTACCTGCGGGTGCTGACGACGGGCACGGTGGCCGACGGGGATGACCTGGAAGTGGTGAGCCGTCCGGGCGTGGCCGTGACCGTGGCCGAGTCCATGCTGGCCTTCTACGGCGACCACGACATCATGCCAAGGCTGCTGGATGTCGCAGGCCGGAGTGCGAAGTGGGACGAGATCGCCGCGGGCGTGCTGAGCCGCGCGTGACGCGGCCGCCGCGCGCGCCGCGGGGGGCGCGCTGACGATGGCCGGCCAGCCGCCAGC
>JBOHCP010000472.1:0-4606 GCA_050698875.1 Streptosporangiaceae bacterium
GTCCTGTCGGCGTACGCCGAAAGGACAGCGCGCATCCGGCCGCGGCGTTGACCCGAGTTACCTACCCGGTGACTCGGGTGCCTGCCTGCGGCAGCTGGAGGTGCCGTCGCTGACCTGGTAGTAGTACCGCGATCCGGGCTGGAGGTCCATGAGCTCGACGTGGTAGAAGTACGTGGTCTGGCTGTCCAGCCCGTCGCTGAAGCTGATCGATGACGCGCGCCGTACGAGATGTTCGTCTTCGGCCGCGGCCGGGGCGCGAACAGCTGGCATGAGTCGCTGCGGGCTATGCGACCCAGCCGCCCTCGGATACTCTCGCCGTTACCCGCGGCGTCTCGTCAGGCGACGTCGACGAACTGTGGTTCGCCCGGGACAGCGGCGGCGCACAGGCACGCTGATCGTGCGCTGGCGTGATGACCTGATCGCTGAGCTCACCGTCACTCTCGGCTGAGCACGCTGCGCACCACCGGGAGCCAACTCGGCTTAAAGCCGCAGTCGCGTTCGATTCAGAGCACGCTCCACGACTCGGGCCGGGTTGGTGATCCGCCCGAACCCGGTCGTCTCGCTCGCCAACGCTTGCCCGTCACGGCCGTACAATCCGAAAGATCATCCGAAAGCTGGATGCGCGCAGCTGGCCGCGGAGGGGGACCATGTTCGGTGGGCGGGGTACACGGCGCCGGAGCAGGATCGCGTTAGCCGCAAGCCGGTTCACTCGCGGCGCGCGCGTGCGCCGCAGCGACCGGAGCGGCATCGACGAGCCCGCGAGCTGGCGGTCACGCGGTGCGGTGCGCGTCCTGGCGATCGTCACTGGCATCGTCGTGCTCGCCTTCTTCCTGTGGCTCGGCTGGGTCGTGTACCTGTACCTCGAGCGGCACGGGCCGTCGGGCGCAGCGCTAGACCCGGACCGGCAGTGCTCGGCGCTGGGCTTTTCCTGTGGCATCGTGACCAACCTGCTCGCGTCCGGCGTGCTGGTCGCCTTTGCGTCGGCGGTCCTGCTGTGGCGGCTGTTCGGGCTGCAGCGGCGGTACTGGGTCCGGGCCAGGGACGACTCCCGTGAGCTCGTGCCGACGGCGGGCGCGATCCTCGACCAGGTCGTCGGACGCGACGAGCTCTGCCTCGCGGTGATGACGGATCTGCACGACCGCGGCACCCGGCCGCACGTCATCGTCGGGGGCGTCGGCACCGGAAAGACCGCGGTGCTAGTCCGGCTGACGGAGATGCTCGCGGAGAAACGAGCCATCCCGGTGCCGGTCCGGCTGCGCGACGCCGCCGAACTGGACTTCGAGGAACTCGCCAGGGTCCGGTTCCTGAGCGAGGTGAACCGGAGCCTCTTCTCGACCGCTGAGGGCGAGACGATCTGGCGGCGGCTGCGGATGGACGGGAAGATCGTCGTGCTCGCCGACGGCCTCGAGGAGGCGCTCATTGGCACACCTGCCGAGGCCGAGCGCGACAACACCATCCGCGAGGCCATCAGGCGCGCGTACCTGCAGCAACTGCCGCTGGTCATCGCGTCGCGGCCGCATGATCCGCTGCGCGGGACCGACGCCGCGATCATGGACCTGGAGCCGCTCAGCTACGAGGCCGCGCTGGCCTACATCGGCGGCGACGGGACCGGTGAGGATGAGCGCCGGCTCGCCTGGATAGTCGAGACCGCTGAGGTCGTCGAGGCGCCGCTGTACCTGCAGATCACCCGCGAGCTGCACATCAACGGGTTGCTCGAGCCGACGTCGGCCGGCCAGCTCGGCGTGGTGGACACCCGCGGCGTCGACCGGGCCAGGCTGCGGCTCAGCTTGCTGGAAACCTGGGAGCGCGCGCTGGTCAGCGGGCACCTGCGCGCCGACGTCCCGCTCAGCAAGGCCGAGCGACAGGCGGCGGTCGAGCAGATGTCGGTGCTCGCGTGCGCCGGCCTGCGCGCCGACACGCTGGAGGTGCCGCTGGATATCAACCCCGGCCCGCAGCTGCAGGCCGAGGTGCGACGTCGGCTCGCGGGAATCGACGGGCACGCCGGGGCGGCGCCCGGCGTCCGCAGTGTCGACGTCAAGCTCGCCGCGGCGTGGGCGGCCCAGCTCAACCTCGTCGAGGTACGCGGGCAGAAGGTCCGCTTCCCCCACAGCCTCATGCAGGCCTACCTGGGGTCGCGGATGCTGGACGCGGCGCTGCAGGACCCCGGCTACGCGCGCGCCGCGCTGGAGTACCCGAATCCCGGCCAGGAGTTCCTGATCGCGCTCGTGCTGCGCTCGCGGGTCGAGGACGTTCCCGCCGGGCGGACGGCGCCGGCGCCGGGGACGGCTGGCCGGGACACCCGGCATCCGAGGCTGCCGGCCGCTGCGGAGCCGGCCAGGGCTGACCTGCTGACACCGCTCCGGCTGGCCGCCGCCCGCGGTCACGGCGCGGCGCACACGGACGCAGCCGCCAGTCACGACGGCGGTGCCGGAATAGACGACGCCGTCCGCGACGACAACAAGGTCCTCGACATGTACGCGGCGGCGCTGGAGATCGACTGCGTCGCCGCCGGGCCGGCGCACGGGGACCTCGCGGCCGAGATCACGGAGCGCTGGTCGCATATCTACGCCCAGGACCGGCGCACGCTCGAGGACAGCAAGCTCACGCTTATACACCGGCTTGGCGAGGCGGCGCGGGTCATAGACGACCGGCTGCGGCGCGGCGAGGCCATTGACGTGGTGCCCGCCTACCCGCAGCTGTACGAGATCGGCCAGCAGGACCTGTCCTACCCGGTGCAGCTCGCCACCGCTGCGGAGATCGGGGCGGGCGGCGAGGCCGCCTACTCCGAGCTCAGGACCGTGCTGTCGGCGCCGTGCGACACGTGCGCGGCCGAGCGGACTCGGCGCGGGACGGCGCCCGCTGCCGACGCCGAGACCGGAGCCGGGCCGGATGACGAGGCAGTGCGGGGGCGGGCGCGGCTGGTCAGCGCCTGGGTGGCGCCGATGCTGGTAGGCACCACCGGCGGGCGCAGCGACGCGACCGCGGACCAGAACATCGCCGAGCACGCGCAGGCTGACCTCGTGCAGTGGCTGCGGCACCTGACCAGGGACGGACGGCAGCAGGGCGAGCAGGACCTGCCGCTCGCCCTGGAGATCGCGCTCGCGCAGGGCTTCAAGCACGCGGCCAACCGGCGGCCGCTGCAACCGGACGTGCTGCGCGAGTCGCGGATGTTCCTGGCCGAGCAGGCGCTGGAGATGCTCAAAAGCGCCCGCTACTGGTTCACCCAGCTCACGCTCATCCACGCGCTGTCCCTGCTGAACCTGTCTGACCTGCAGAAGCAGCCCTGGGACAAGTACGGCGCAAAGCCCGAAGCGATCGTGCAGCACTGGCTCGACGTAGCCGGGCAGGAGCGGCCCGACACTGCGGGGTCGGCAGGCGGCCGTCGCGAGACTCATCCGTTCGTCCGGGAGGCCGCGAGACTGTGCGTCCTCGCGCTGAAGTCGGGGCGGCCGCAGCGCTACCTGTGGATCGACGAGAGCAACGTCGTGGTGCAGGTGGGCTCGCGCAACCTCGGGAACGAAGTGCGGCGGCGGCACCGGCTGTGGATCCCGCCATCTGCGGGCTGGACCGCGCTCAACGGGAGCGCCCAGCAACTGCTGGGAGATGTGCTGCTGCTGCTCAACCTCGCCGACCGCGGTGAGCAGCCGCACGTACTCGAGCGCCGGCTGCGGCGATCGAACCGCCGGGACCTGCCGCCGTGCATCACCAACTACCGCGAGGCGCTCGAACCCGGCCTGACGGTCGGCACCGCCGCGCCGCTCGTGCCCGGCAGCAGTTGCGTCGACGGCTGCGCCTTCGAGCTCTGCCCGTACCCGCCGAAGGGCGTGCAGCCGCGGGTTGAGATGAGCGAGGCGTTCTGCCGTCGCCAGCAGACACTGCTGACCCGGACCCCGCGGCATCCGCAAAGCCAGCAGGCGCCGTGGCAGCAGATGACGGCGTCGCAGCTCAACCGGTTCTGGATCGAGATGGCCGATCGCGCCCGAGGGTCGCAGCCGAGCAGGGCCCAGCAGGGCCGGCGCCGCATCCGGTGACCGCGGACCGCGCGCGGCGCAGGCGGCCATGCGGCCGCGACTGTGCAACTCCCGCCCCGCTACGGCCCTCGGTTGCCCTCCGGCGCCCCTTCGGGACACACTGGCGCTCTCCTTGGGGCCCGCTGTCTATAGTCGCAGTCATGACTGCGATCGGGGCGGAGGCAGCCGGGTGAAGGGGGCCGAAGCCGTCGTCCGGACGCTCGCCGACTGCGGCGTGACCACGTGCTTCGCTAATCCCGGCACGTCGGAGATGCACTTCGTCGCCGCGCTGGACACGGTGCCGGAGATGCGCGGCGTGCTGTGCCTGTTCGAGGGCGTGGCGACCGGCGCGGCCGACGGGTATGGGCGAATGGCCGGCCAGCCCGCGGCGGCGCTGCTGCACCTCGGGCCGGGCCTGGCCAACGGCCTGGCCAACCTGCACAACGCGCGCCGGGCCCGCACGCCGCTGCTGGCGGTGGTCGGCGATCACGCGACGTACCACAAGCGATACGACGCGCCGCTGGAGTCGGACATCGACGCGCTCGCCGGCTCGGTGTCCGGCTGGGTCCGCCGGACGGCCCGCAGTGCCGACGCCG
>JBOHCP010000473.1:0-4582 GCA_050698875.1 Streptosporangiaceae bacterium
GCCAGTGCCTGGCCGACCGGACCGCACGGCGGCAGGCTGCCGCGGCCTCCGCGCCCAGCTGCCGCGGCCTCGGCAGGTCCGCGACCAAGCCGCGCAGGTCGCCACCCACCCGCGCGCGCAGCGCCGAGTCGGCCCGGTGCGTGAAGGTGTCGTGCGTCAGCCTGCCGTCGGCGAAGCCGTCCCTGAGCTTGGCCAGCACGCGATCGCGGTCGGCGTCCGAGACCCGGACGCCCGGATCCGGAGACCCTGTCACATGGCCACGCACACCTGGATTATCAGCTGGCGCCGTCACCGCGGCAAGCGGCCAGCGGCCCGCGGCCAGGCCGACGGCATCAGCCCGCGTGCTCGCCGTTCCCCCCTCGTGACGCGCCCATGGCGTGCGCGCCGCCATCCACGTGGACGATCTCCCCTGTCGTCGCGGGAAACCAGTCCGACAGCAGCGCCACGCACCCGCGCGCGGCCGGCTCGGCGTTGCTCAGGTCCCAGCCCAGCGGCGCCCGGGCAGACCAGACATCCTCGAACCTGTCGAAGCCGGGAATGCTCTTGGCCGCCATGGTCTTGACCGGCCCGGCCGACATGAGATTCACCCGGATGCCGCGCGGGCCGAGGTCACGGGCCAGGTACCTGGCTGTCGATTCCAGCGCGGCCTTGGCGACGCCCATCCAGTCGTAGGCCGGCCAGGCGACGCTGGCGTCGAAGTCCATGCCGACGATCGAGCCGCCCCGCTGCATGAGCGGCAGCGCCGCCATGGCCAGCGATTTCAGCGAGTAAGCCGAGACCTGGAACGCGGTCGCCGCATCCGGCCAGGACGTCTGCAGGAAATTGCCACCGAGGGCTGCTGCGGGCCCGAACGCGATGCCGTGCACGACGCCGTCGAGGCCGTCCACGTGCTCCGACACTCGATCAGCCAGCGACGCGAGCTGGTCCTCGCTGGTCACGTCAAGCTCGAGCACCGGCGGCGGCTCCGGCAGCCGCTTGGCGATCCGCTCGACGAGGCTGAGCCGCGGGTATGCGGTCAGCACAACGGTCGCGCCCTCTTGCTGCGCGATCCGTGCTACATGGAACGAAATCGAGGCGTCGGTAAGAACGCCGGCGACCAGGATCCGCTTGCCGTCCAGGATTCCCATGGCTGCTACCTCCGCTTTACTGCCGGGAACGCGCGGTCAGTGACCCATGCCGAGGCCGCCATCGACGGGTAGCACGGCGCCGGTGATGTAGCCGGCATCCGGCCCGGCCAGGAAGGCCACCGCCGCTGCCACCTCATCGGGTGACGCGTACCGGCCGAGCGGCACGTTCGCGAGGATCGCCTGCTTCTGGTCGTCGGTCAGCGCCGCGGTCATGTCGGTGTCGACGAAGCCGGGCGCGAGCACGTTGACCGTGATGCTGCGGCTGGCGAGCTCGCGCGCCAGCGAGCGGGCGAAGCCGACCAGGCCGGCCTTGGACGCCGCGTAGTTCGCCTGCCCGGCCGAGCCCAGCAGCCCGACAACCGAGGAGATGAGAATGATCCGGCCGCGACGCAGCCTGATCATACCGCGCACGGCCCGCTTGGCCACCCGGTACGCGCCGGTCAGGTTGGTATCGACCACGTCCGCGAAGTCGTCCTCGGACATCAGCGCCAGCAGCTGATCCCTGGCGATGCCCGCGTTGGCGACCACGACCTCGACCGGCCCGTGCGCCTCCTCGGCGACCGTGAACGCGGCGTCAACCTGAGCCGCGTCCGTGACGTCGCAGGCGGCGACCGTGAAGCCGGCCACCGGCGCGCCGGACCTGGAGGTCACCGTCACGTCGTCGCCGCCGGCCGCCAGCCGCCGCGCGATCGCCAGGCCGATGCCCCGGTTGCCGCCGGTGACGAGTACCGATCGGCCCATGTGGCTGCCCTCCGCTCGCTGCCAGGTTCCCGCGACCGCACTCGGGTCGCAGTCTGTACCGGCCGGGCGGCGCGGCCGCAGCCCGGGATAGGTTGGCGACTCGTGGACCATACTCACATCGACCCGGAGTTCACCGCCTACCCGTTGCCGCAACTCGCCGACGCCGCCCTGCAGCGAGCCGCGCAGCTCGGCGCCGAGCACGCCGACTTCCGTGCGGAGCGGATCAGGGGACAGCAGATCGGCCTGTCCGACGGCAGCCTGGAGACCCAGTTCGACAGCGACGACCTCGGCCTCGCCGTCCGCGTCGTCGTGGCCGGGACGTGGGGGTTCGCGTCGGCCGTCGACCTCACCCCGGAGGCCGCCGCCCGCGCGGCGGCAGAGGCCGTTGACGTGGCGAAGGTTGCGGCCGCCATCAGCACCGAGCGGATCGATCTGGCCGCCGAGCCGGCGCACGGCGAGGTGACCTGGCTGTCGGCCTACGAGGTGGACCCGTTCTCGGTCGGCGTCGCGGACAAGATCGCGCTGTTGTCCGGCTGGAGCAGCCAGCTGCTCGCCGCGGACGGCGTGGATCACGTCGACGCCTCGCTGTACCAGGTCAAGGAGTGCAAGTTCTATACCGATGGCTCGACCACGGCGGTGCAGCAGCGGGTCCGGGTGCATCCATCGGTGACGGCCGTCGCGGTGGCCGCGGACGGCCGGTTCGAGACCATGCGGACCCTGGCCCCCCCTGCCGGGCGCGGGTATGAGTACCTGACCGGCACTGGCTGGGACTTTCCGGCCGAGCTGGCCGAGATCCCGTCGCTGCTGGCCGAGAAGATGGCCGCGCCGTCGGTCGAGGCGGGCCGGTACGACGTGGTGATCGACCCATCCAACCTGTTCCTCACCATCCACGAGTCGATCGGGCACGCCACCGAGCTGGACCGGGCGCTGGGCTATGAGGCCGCGTACGCCGGGACGTCGTTTGCCACCTTCGACAAGCTGGGCACGCTGCAGTACGGCTCGCCGATCATGCACGTGACCGGGGACCGCACCGCCGAGCACGGCCTCGCCACTATCGGCTACGACGACGAGGGCGTCGCGGGGCAGTCCTGGGACCTCATCACCGGCGGTGTCCTGACCGGATACCAGCTCGACCGCAGGATCGCGCGGCTCAAGGACCTCGGCCGGTCCAACGGGTGCGCGTTCGCCGACTCGCCGAGCCACATGCCTATCCAGCGGATGGCCAACGTGTCGCTGCAGCCCGCCGCGGGCGGACCGGCCACGGCTGAGCTCATCGCCGGCGTGACGGACGGCATCTACATCGTCGGCGACAAGAGCTGGTCGATCGACATGCAGCGGTACAACTTCCAGTTCACCGGCCAGCGGTTCTACCGGATCCGCGGCGGGCAGCTGGCCGGCCAGCTACGGGACGTGGCATACCAGGCGACAACCACCGACTTCTGGAACTCGATGGAAGCGGTCGGCGGGCCGCAGACCTACGTCCTCGGCGGGGCGTTCAACTGCGGCAAGGGACAGCCAGGTCAGGTAGCCCCGGTGAGCCACGGCTGCCCGGCGGTAGTGATGCGCGGAATCAGGATTCTCAACACGGTCGAGGAGGCGGGCGCGTGAGTAGCCAGGTGCAGGCGGTACCGTCCCCGCAGGAAGCGGTCGAGCGGGCGCTGGCCGCCGCTCGCTGCGACGACTGTGTCGTCATCGCCGACGAGAGCTCGTCGGCCAACCTGCGCTGGGCGGGCAACTCACTGACCACCAACGGGGTGTCCAGGTCCCGGCAGCTCACCGTCGTCGCGATCAGCCGCAGCGGCGACGAGGCCAGGGCCGGCGTCGTGTCCAGGGCCGGCCTGCGCGCCGACCAGATCGCCGACATCGTCGCCGAGGCCGAGGCCGCGGCGGCCGAGGCCTCCCCCGCCGACGACGCCCAGCCGCTGGTGGCGCCCGCGGCTAACGCGGCTGCCGCGGCAGGCTTCGAGCTGCCGCCCGAGGCGACGCAGATCGGCGTGTTCTCCGGCTTCGCCGCCGAACTCGGGACCGCGTTTGCCACGGCTGCCAGCGGCGGCCGCAAGCTGTACGGCTTTGCCGAGCACCAGCTGACCTCGACCTACCTGGGTACCTCGGCGGGCCTGCGGCTGCGGCACGATCAGCCGACCGGTCGGCTTGAGCTGAACGCCAAGTCCGCGGACCTGGCCCAGTCTGCCTGGGCCGGGACGGGCACGCGGGACTTCGCCGACGTCGACGTCACCGCGCTCGAGGCCGACCTGGCACAGCGGCTCGACTGGGCCAAGCGGCCTGTGTCCCTGCCCGCCGGCCGGTATGAGACGCTGCTTCCGCCGACCGCGGTCGCCGACCTGCTCATCTACCTGTACTGGTCGGCCGGCGCCAAGGACGCGCTTGACGGCCGGACCGTGTTCAGCCGGCCGGGCGGCGGCACCAGGATCGGCGAGGAGCTCGCCAGGCTCCCGGTGTCGCTGTACAGCGACCCGGCCGAGCCCCGCCTGCAGTGCGCGCCCTTCGTCGTCGCGCACGCCTCGTCAAGGGAGTCCTCGGTCTTCGACAACGGCCTGCCGACCGGCCGGACGGACTGGATCGCGGCCGGGCAACTCGGCGCCCTCACCCAGACCAGGTACACCGCGCGGCTTTCCGGCCAGCCCGTCACTCCGGCGATAGACAACCTCGTCATGACCGCCCCCGGTGCGGCAGGGTCGGTCGCCGACCTGGTC
>JBOHCP010000474.1:0-4571 GCA_050698875.1 Streptosporangiaceae bacterium
GCCTTGCGCAGGCTGTCCCTGGTGTGCTGGACCACGCCGGGCATCGACGACACCGGGCGGGGCTCGCTGATGCCCTCCTTCACGAACAGCGGCAGCACCAGGCTCGACGGGCGCACGCTCACCTGCGCGACCAGCGCGCGGAGCGGCGCGGTGCGGCGAAGCCTGCGAGGTCGGGTAACGGGGTAGCCAGCAGTCACGCTGACTCCAGGGTCGCGGCCGGGGTGGCCGGCCCGGCGGCAGCTGGCCCCCAGGTAGCTGGCACGATCGTCACCGGATCCGGCGGCGGGCGCCCCGGCGCCGCTCGCTGGGCCTGCGAACGGGCTCCCCGGCCTCGAGCGCGGCTTCGCGCAGCGCAGCACCGTGCGCGGCGAGCGCCTCGACCAGCGCGCTCACCGATGGCTTCGCCGAAACGACATCGACCCGCAGGCCGAACTCCGCCGCGGTCCTGGCCGTCTGCGGGCCGATGACCGCGATCACCGTGACCGCGTGCGGCTTGCCGGCGATGCCGATCAAGTTGCGCACCGTGGACGACGAGGTGAACAGCACCGCGTCGAACCCGCCGCCCTTGATGGCCTCGCGGACCGGGGCGGGCGGCGGCGCGGCGCGTACCGTACGGTAGGCCGTCACGTCCTCGGCCTCCCAGCCCAGCTCGGTCAGCCGGGTCAGCAGCCCCTCGGTCGCGATGTCGGCTCGCGGCAGCAGCACCCGGTTGATCGGGTCAAGCACGTCGTCGTAAGCGGGCCAGGCATCGGCCAGTCCCTCGGCCGACTGCTCGCCATCGGGCACGAGGTCGGGCATGATGCCGAACGCGCGCAGCGCGCTGGCGGTCTGCTCACCCACGGCCGCCACCTTCACGCCCGCGAAGGCCCTGGCGTCCAGCCCGTACTCCTCGAACTTCTCCCTGATCGCGCGGACCGCGTTGACCGACGTGAACCCGACCCACTGATACCGGCCGGTGACCAGCCCCTTGACGGCCCGTTCCATCTGCTGCGGCGTGCGCGGCGGCTCGACCGCGATCGTGGGCACCTGCTCGGGCACGGCGCCGCGGGCGCGCAGCAGGTCACACACCTCGTCCGCCTGCTCCTTGGTGCGCGGTACCAGTACCCGCCAGCCGAACAGCGGCTTGGTCTCGAACCAGGACAGCGCCGGCTGCGCGGTCACGCCGTCACCGACCACGGCGACGGCCGGGCCGTGCGCCGTGAGCAGGCTCACCCCCGCCGCCTTCAGGTCAGCGGCCATGGAGCCGAGCGCGCCGACGACGGTGTGCTGCTCGGTGGTGGTGCCATTCCAGGTAATGGCGAACGGCGTGTCCTCGGCCCAGCCCGCCGCGAGCAGCATCTTGCCCAGATCGACCGGTCCGTTCTCGGCACCCGTGATGACCAGCGTGCCGTCGCTCGCCAGCACCCGGCTCGCCTCGCTCGTGTGGATGATGCGCACCTCACCGCTCGCATCGGTGGTGAGCGGGATGCCGGCGTAGGTGGGCACGGCCGTGGCCGCGGGTACGCCGGGCACGACCTCGAACGGCACCCTGGCCTTCGCGCACGCCGCGGCCTCGGCTGCCGCGTTTCCGAACAGGAACGGGTCGCCTGGCAGCAGCCGGACCGCCAGCTGGCCGGCCTTGGCCGCCTTGATCAGCAGCTTCGGGTCCTGCAGCTGGGCGTCGGAATCGGCGAGCGTGGCGTCAGGCTTCAGCAGGTGCCCGAGCTGCTCGCCGAGCCACTGTGACGCGACCACCAGGTCCGCGCGCCCGATCAGTGCCGCGGCCCGGACGGTCAGCAGGCTCTCGTCGCCCAGGCCGGCGCCCACGAACGCGACCCAGCCGGCCACCCGGGCGTCCGCGGTCCGCGCACCGGATTTGTCGCTCGCCGGCCTGGTCTGCTTCGCGACCTTCCTTGTCGTGGAGGTGGGGTTCACTTGTCATCGTCCCCGCTACTGAGGTGTCCGCCGGACACAGCCATAACACTTGCCGCGCCCCGGCCAAGCAGATCCGCAGCCACCTGGCGGCCGATGAGCTCGGCCGACGCCAAGGGGCCGCTCGCACTGCCGCGAAGCGCCCTTCCCCCGTCCGCCGCCACGACGACGCCGTGCAGCGAAAGCTCCTCTGTCCCGGCGGCATAGGCACCGACCGGTGCCGCGCACCCGGCCAGCAGCCCGCCGAGCAGGCTGCGCTCCGCCGTCGTAGCGGCCCGGCTGACCGGGTCGTCCACGCAGGCGAGCAGCGCAACGAGATCTTCCCTGGCCTGGTTGCACTCAACCGCGAGCGCACCCTGGCCCGCTGCGGGCAGCATCTCGTCTGGCTCGAAAACCTGGGTCACCGAGTCCAGGCGCCCGATCCGCGCCAGGCCGGCGTAGCCAAGCACGACGGCGTCGAGCTCGCCGGTCTCGACCTTGGCGAGCCTGGTCCCCACGTTGCCGCGCACCGGAACCGGGTGCACGTCAGGGCGAAGCAGCAGCAGCTGCGCGGCCCGGCGCGGCGAACCGGTGCCGATGATGGCTCGGTCCGGCAGGTCTGCCAGCTTGGCTCCGTCCCGCGTGACCAGCGCGTCCCGCGGATCGTCTCTGACCGGCACCGCCGCGAGCGCGATGCCGGCAGCCGCGCCGGTGGGCAGGTCCTTGAGCGAGTGCACGGCGACGTCGATCTCGCCGGCCAGCAGGCTGGCCCGCAGCGAGCTGACGAATACGCCGGTGCCGCCGATCTGGGTCAGCAGCTCGCGGCTCCGGTCACCCGCGGACTCGATGCCTACATAGCAGACCTCGCGTCCTGTCTGTGCCGTGATAGCACGGCCGACCAGCCGGGACTGCGCCATCGCCATGGGGCTGCGGCGTGAGCCCACGCGCAGCGGGTCGCCGCTCATCAGTCCTCCCGGTCCGTCGTTGCCTGCGGCCAGCCGGCCAGCTGTGCGTCGGCCTGGGCTACAGCCTGCACCGCCGCCGGGTCGAGGTCGAACAGGACACGCAGCGCGTCGTCATAGCTGTTCGCGCCTGGAGCGCCGGCTAGCTCCTTCACCCGTACGGTCGGGTCGTGCAGCAGCTTGTCGGTGACGCGCCGCATGGACTTCGCCACCTCGTCCATGGCCGCTGCGTCCAGCTTCCCGAGGCGGCTCGCGAGCCTGGCGAGCTCCGCGTCGACCACCTGGGCGGCCTTAGCCCGCAGCGCTACGACCGTCGGCGTCACGGTGGCCGCGCGCGTTGCCGACATGTGCTCGGCAAGCTCTTCGGCCATGATCCGGCGGACCTCGCCGACCTTGCGGTCGCCAGGCTCGAACGCCGGGTGACCGTCGGCGGCCAGGGTCTGGAGGTCTGTCAGCGCCACGCCTGGCCGGGTAGCCACGGCCGGCTCCACGTCCCTGGGCATCGCGAGGTCAAGCAGCACCAGCCCGGCCCGTGCCGGGCCGACGGCCCGTTGCCGCATGGCCTGGTCGACCATGTCCGCGCTGACGACATGACCGGACGCCCCCGTGCACGTGACGACCAGGTCAGCGGCCGCCATCTCGGCGACGACGTCGGCCATGTCGGCCGCCTGGCCCCCGGCTGACGCGGCGAGCCGCTGCGCCCGCTGCCGGGTGCGGCTCGCGATCACCAGCCTGGCGGCACCGGTCTTGGCCAGGCTGGCCACGGCGAGGCCGCTCATGGCGCCGGCGCCGATGACCAGGACTCGCTTCCCGGCGAGCCCGGACGGTGGCGCGGCGGGCGAGGAACTGCCACCGGCGGCGGCTCCGTTCCCCTCCAGATGCCGGGCGGCTACCTGCAGGCCCACGGTGACCAGGCTCGCCCCGGCCGCGCCGATGCTGGTCTCCGACTGCGCGCGCTTGCCTGCGCGCAGCGCCAGCGAGCAGAGGTCGGAGAGCGTCCGGCCGAGCGTGCCCTGTTCCCTGGCCAGCCGCAGCGCCTGCCGGAGCTGACCGAGGATCTGGCTCTCGCCGACCACCATCGAGTCAAGCCCGCAGGCCACCGCCAGCAGATGCTGCACGGCGCGGTCCTGGTAGTGCACGTACAGGCAGGGCGTGAGCTCGGCGGGTGGCACGTGGGAATGCCGGGACAGCAGCTCGCAAATGGCGGCGACGGCGCCGTGGAACTTGTCGACCTCGGCGTAGATCTCGACCCGGTTGCAGGTGCTCAGCACGAGGGCGCCAGCCACGTCGTCGGACCTGGCGACGTCGTGCAGCAGCTTTTCCAGCGCGTCGCCCGCCAGCGCGACCCGCTCAAGCGTCGCGAGCGGGGCGCCCTTGTGGCTGAGTCCGACGACCAGAACGCTCATGTGCCTACCGCCTGGACTCCTGCCTCGTAGCCGTCGGGCGTGCCGTGATCGGGCGCGCTACGGTCCGGAGCGGGCCCGCCGTTGCGCGAACCCGTGGCCGCCAGCCCGGCGGGCACGTCAAGGCGAGCGGTGGCCCTGAGCCCCGCGACGATCAGGCCCTGGCCTTCGGTTTGCACGGCGTCTCCCCCCGGCACGCTGTGTTTCTCCGGCGGGCCGGCTGTCCGCGGCACGCCGTCGATTCGCCGACCGGCGAGGTGGCCGTCCCGCTTGCGGTCGACGGGCCCGCCGGCCGTGCCGCGCCGCTGCGCGTGGA
>JBOHCP010000475.1:0-4561 GCA_050698875.1 Streptosporangiaceae bacterium
AGGGTGTCCAGGTCGGCGTCCACGAGGGCCTCCAGGCTCGGCGTTGAGTTCCAACGCCGATCCTGGGCACCCTTTCACCGCAAACAGGGCGCGACACGCCGTTAGACCTTGGAATTGATCATCTAGCGGTGCTCCACGAGGGCGACGCCGGGCGACGGCTTGCCGAGGGCACGACCAAGCGGCTGACCGGCGGAGACAAGGTCAAGGCCCGGCGCATGCACGAGGACTTCTGGAGCTTCGTGCCCTCGCACCTGTTGGTGATGCTCACCAACCACAAGCCGCTGATCGGTGGCACCGACGAGGGCATCTGGAGCCGGGTGCGGCTGGTGCCGTGGCCCGTGGTGATCCCGCCCGGCGAGCGCGATTCGGGCCTCGGCGACCGGATCGCAGCCGAGCTGCCGGCGGTGCTGGCCTGGCTGACGAGCGGCTATGCCGAGTACCGCCGCCGAGGCGGCCTGGCCGACCCGGAGGCGGTAGTCGCGGCGACCTGCGCCTACCGCGCCGAGTCGGACGCGCTCGGCCGCTTCCTCGACCAGCGCTGCATCACCGGGCACGGCCTCACCGTGCGGTCCAGCGAGTTGTATGCCTCATGGTCAGCCTGGTGCCGGGCGGAGGGCGCCGAGGCGGGCACGCAGACTGCGTTCTGCAACCAGCTGCACGAGCGGGGCTACGACAGCTACCGGAGCAACGGCATCCGCTGGAAGGGCATCGGTCTGTCAGCCGAGGACGCCGAGTGAGCGAGGGCACCCGGAAGGGTCGGCGTCTCTCGCGCACGCACGGGTGCAGGAAAACCTTTCAACCCGTCCGCCCCTTCCAACCACTGCTGTCGCATGGAAGGCACGGACGGGTTTGACAGTTGATCGTCCATATACGCCCGAGCTCGCGCGTAAACCCTTCCGAACCTTCCGCGAGGGCGCAGACTCGCAGGTTGGCATGCCCGCGTGAGCTCGATCCGGGCGGCCGAGCGCCGCGGCTATCCCGTGAACTAGCCGGGGATGGCCGCGGAGCGATCGTGCGGCTAGCGGCTTACCCTGCCGCTACCAGGGCCCGGGATTATGCGACGGTCACGCTCAACTTCGCTCGGCTGTCACGTGCGTTGGCCCCCCGGTCACCTGCTCCGAGCCGGAGGGCGGAGCACGCTCGCGCGTTGGTCACGTCGGCTGACACGCTGCTAGGCCGAGCGGGTCACGCTGGTGCGCGCAGGACGGAGCAAGATATTCGATCAGCCCGGCTGATCGAGGTGCAGCCCGCCTCGGGGCGGTCTGTCGGTGCAGGCCGGTACCGTCAGCCCGTGACTGCGCCGATCGTGTTCATCGACACCGAGACGACCTCTCTGCGGCCTGACCGGCGGGCGTGGGAGGTCGGGCTGATCCGCCGCGAGCCCGGCCGGCCGGACGCTGAGCACCGCTGGCTGATCGCGGCCGACGACTTGGACCTGGGCAACGCCGATTCGTTCGCGCTCGGCGTGGGCCGGTTCTACGACCGGCATCCCGGCTACCCGCCGGCGGAGGGCAGCGGCTGCACGCCCGCGAGCTATGGCACGACCTCGCCGGCGAGTGCGACGTCCTGCGCCAAATCGAAGGCTCACCCGCGGCGCGCACCTGGCCGGCGCGGTTGTCAGCTTCGACGCCGAGGTGCTCGGCGCCCGGATGCGCGCTCACGGTATCTGCCCGTCCTGGCATTACCACCTGATCGACGTCGAGGCGCTCGCTGTCGGCTGCCTCGCCCGCCGCGGCGCGGTCGTCTCGAGCTTCGGGCTGCCGTGGAAGTCCGACGACCTCTCAGCGGCTCTGGGCGTGCAGGTCAGCCACGAGGATCGGCACACCGCTCTCGGCGACGCCCGGTGGGCACTGCGAATATGGGATGCGGTGATGAGCGCGCCCTAATGCTCCGCCGGGGCTAGCCGTTGTCGTCTCCCGTGCCGGGCAGCACGACGTGGCGCTTGAGGTCGTTGCCCCGCGACATGGCCCAGTGGTCGTCGTGCTGCAGCCTGCCGACGACGATCCCGGGCGCGATGCCGATCGCCGCGGCGTACTCCCGTACGGCCGACGGCGATGTCAGCCGGCCCAGTGCTCTGGCATCCGTGGCGGGGATGAGGATGTCGCGGGCAAACCGGTCGGCCTCGGCCTCCCTGGGGTCGCCGTCTGCGTCCGCCCTGCCCTCGATCCAGACCTCGGTCTTGCCGTGCCGCAGCACATGTCCGACCTCGTGGAAGAACGTGAACCACAGGTGATCGTCGGTGCGGTAGCGGAAGCTCAGCTGGATAAGCGCCTTGGCCGGCGTCAGCCAGCGCATGACGCCGCTCGCGCGCGCTCCGGTCACTTCCTCGACGAATACGACCGCGACGCCGTTGGCGGCGCAGATCTCCTGGAGTTTCGGGCCGTAGGCGTCGTCGGCCTCGATGGTGAGCGCGCGGAGCTGGGGCAGCGCGGCCTGCAGGCCGGCCTTGTCGAATGGGGCGCAGCGGATGTCCTGGGCAGCGATCTCGCCGAGTCGCAGCCAGGCGGCGACCGCGCCGGGCCTGGCCGGGTACGCCTTCGACTGGCGGAACGCGCAGGCCATGTCGCCATAGACGTCCTGGTAGGCCTCGACGCTCGCCACGCCGAAAAAGCTCAGCAGCTGCTCGACCCGGGACGCGTTGTCACGCGGCTCATCGGGCAGCATCCCGCGCCTGACCAGCTCCCTGACTGGCATGTCGTCAGCCCAGCCAGAGCACTCGGCCAGGTCGCGCTGCGCGCGCAGCCGCTCCAGGTCGGACCGGTAGTTGGCCTCGAGCCTGTTCCACAAGCGCGCGGGCGTGCCGGTCACGTGCTCCAGGCGCTGCGCGACGTTCGGGCTGAGCGGGACAACTCCCTGCAGGAGCCTGTTGACGTGCTTGGCGCTCAGCCCGGCTCGCCGGGCGAGATCGCGCTGGGTCAGGCCTTGTTCCTCCAGCAGATCGCGCAGCGTGTCGCCGGGCGGCGTGGCGTAGTCGGTGTCGCCGAGCGCCAGAATCTCGGTGTTCACGGCCGCCATCTCAGTCACCCCTTCCCTCGGTGTTCACGTGGCAGCTAATGGGTGTCGGTCACCGACAGCACGACCACTGCCGTGACCGCCGCCCAGTCAAGGCCGCCGCCCGGGCCGGGCGGGTCTCCACCACGGGCCTGAACAGCAGCCGGTAGGGCTGGTCGAGGTCGAGTGACAGCTGGCCGGCCCGGTCGGCGGTGAGTTCGTGGCAGTGGCCCGGCAGCATTCGCATGTCGGCGAGTGTCTCCGCCGCGCGCAGGTCGGCGAGCCGCGTCTGGATCTTCTTGGCCCGCAGCACTCCGCACTGCTTGCGCAGCTCCTTTTCGCTCTCGCACAGCCGCTTGAGGCGGGGGTCATCGAAGGTCACCTCCACCGAACCGGCCCCTCCTAAGAGTATTAACCCATCTGGTTAACATATCCATCCCCCAGCCAGGAAGGATCTTAGACCGTCGGCTAAGCGGTCGCACCTGGGGCGCGCCGTGGCGTCGTCAGGCGGTGGCGAGCCCGCGCGCCTGGCTCACCGGCCTGGCCTGCCCTGCGCTGGAGCGCCCCGCGATGCCGCCGGCGATCGCGACCAGCTCGGCCTCGATCCGGCCGGATTCCCAGTCTTCGGGCCGCCAGATCGCGTAGTTGGCTCCAGCCTCCACGAGGGTCTTGCCCCAGTCCATCTGCTCGCGGGAGCGGCGGCTAAGCGCCTTGGCCTCACGGAAGATCACGCCACCGGGTCCGGCGATTGTCCAGTCGGGGTAGCCCTTGGGGCCGGGCCCTGAGATCGACCCGCCGGGAATCTTGTGCGTTGTCATCCCGAAGGCGTGCAAGCCCAGCTCGCGGCAGCGCTTGCGGATCAAAGCGTTCAGGGTTTGCTCGTACACGCCAGCCTCCAGGGCTCGGTTTTCCCCGGGAGGGCGCGGACAGACCCGATGCTAGCCGCTGCCTAAGTCCGCGCCCGGCCTGCGTGCCGATGAAGCGAATAGATCAGCGAAATCCTGCTATCGACCTGGGCGTGCATTCGTGCGGGCCGCTCACGGCGGGCCTTAAAGCCCGCCTATTAATTAATTAGGCGCCGTCCGCGCGACGCGCGAGTAGATGCAGGTAGATGCAGTATCTTCGCATGTATTCACGAGTAGTTCGCGTCTGTGGTTCGCGTCCCGGGACCGTGCGCGGGCCGGCCAGATCGTGCCAGGGATACTGCCGCGTTAGCGGGGTTCCTGTGAGCGCCAGGCGAGGACCCCGCCGCCCGGCGCATCCCAGGGCAGCCGGGAAGCCGACTGGACGACGTTCGGAGGCCCTGCCGAGGTCTCGCGGGCCCTGACGGCTGCCTCCTCGGCCTCACGCTGGACCTGCCAGGCCGGCCGCTCGCCGTTCACGTGCCAGCCGCCAGGCCAGCGCGCCTGCAACTCGTCGCGGTGCCGGTCGCAGCGCCATGTCGGGTCGCGCTCGGCGAGCTGGCCCTCGCGCGGCGTCCCGATGATCTGCAGCTCCCAGGGGCCGGGCCCGCTGCAGCCGCCGGCGTCGCAGGTCCGCGCCGGCGCGGCGGGCAGCGCCAGCGGAGGCC
>JBOHCP010000476.1:0-4559 GCA_050698875.1 Streptosporangiaceae bacterium
AGAGATCTTCCTCGTGGTCACTCACTCGGGCGGCGCGAAGAACAGGGCGCTGGTTGCCGACCTGGTGGCCGCCGGCGCCCGGCGGGTCGACTGCCCGACCGTTAAGCGGTTCGGGGACCGGATGGAGTTCCTCCGCGCCGAGTTCAGGACCGCGGGCCGGAAGGCGGACGACAGCGGCCTGCGGGCGCTGCTCGACGCGGTGGGCAACGACCTGCGCGACCTGGCGGCGGCCTGCAGCCAGCTCGCCGCGGACACCACGGGGGTGGTCAACCAGGCCGTGGCGGCGCGCTACTACCACGGCCGGGCCGAGGCGACCGGGTTCTCCGTGGCCGACAAAGCCTGCGAGGGCAATCTGGCAGAGTCGCTCGCACTGCTGCGCTGGGCGCTAGCGACCGGGACCTCGCCGGTGCTCATCACCAGCGCGCTTGCGTCGGGGCTGCGCACGCTGGCAATCGTTGGCTCCGTCGGTCGCGGGCTCAACCCGAACGCGCTGGCCGCTGATCTGGGCATGCCGCCGTGGAAGATCGACAAGGCCCGCCAGCAGTTGCGCGGCTGGACCGCCGACGGGCTCGCTAGGGCCCACGCGGCCGTCGCCGAGGCCGATGTCCAGGTCAAGGGCGAAGGGGCCAGCGCCGCGTACGCCCTCGAGCGAGCGATCACCACGATCGTCGCATGTCACAGCTAACTAGTAGGTTGTCGCTTCTCAATGGCTGGGTATAGGTGCCGGAGTTTGATGCGGGCGTCGCTGGTGGTGAACCTCCAGTCGACCTGGCGCTCGTTGGCGTTGGTGGCGCGGGTCCAGGCGGTGAGTTCGGTGTTGAGGACGTCGATTTCGTCGAACTAGTCACCGCCGCCCGGCAACAGACGGGCGCGCTGCACCGGCACCGGGCAGCGCAGCGCACGCCGGGGCCGGTTCCCTGCGGTCAGCCTGCGGCGCGGCTGCGACGGTAGCCCTGGGGTCCTGTGACAACCGGCCGGCGGCGTGCCCGCCATCCTTCCCAGCGGGCGACCTGCTGTGCCAGCCCGGCTTCCGCGGCGGTCTTCTGCTCCGGCGTGCCGGGGTAGCCGGGGCACTCGGCGCAGCTCACCCGGGCGCGGAGCACCTTGCCGCACTCCAGGCATTCCTCCCGGTGGACGCATGCCCACGTGACGCGCCGGTCTGACTGCCACCAGTGCACGCCCCACCCGCACTCGGTGCGATGCGTGCTCCACGGCCGCGCAACGAGGACAGGCTTGTGGCCGCGGCCGGGCTTGCCCCTGCACCAGGCTTTCGTGTCCTTGCGCGCCGGGGAGCGTTTCGCCGGATCCGGGTCGTCTGCGGCAGCGGTAACCTGCGCTGACCGTGACGGGTTACCGCCCCAGTCGTACTTGCGCCGGCTGTGCCGCTCAAGATGCTGTGGCATCGCATCTTCCCTTCAGGGTCTCAGGCGACGACGACGCGCTCGTCGCCGAAGTCGGCGACAACTTCAACCTTGCCGCCGAGCGCCTCGACATAGGAGATCACCGTTCCGAGCTCGGTGCGCTCAATCTGGCCGTGCTCGACCGCTGATACGCGCTTCTGCGAAACGTGCATCTCCGCTGCCACGTCGGTCTGAGTCATCCCGCGGCCGCGGCGGATCTCGGCCAGCCGCCAGGCCCGCCGCTCCGCGCGCATCCGCGCCCGGTGCCGCCCGACCGCAGTTTCGTCGATACGGCCGGCGGCCTTCGCCTCGGCCTCGATCTCATCCCAGGTCCGCCACTGGTCAGTCATCGAGCTGTCTCCTCACTCGCTCAAGATGCTCATCGAATCTGTCATCAGCAGCGGCACTGCCGTCTTGTACCACCGCTGCCACTGGCCCGCTTTGTCGCCGGCGACGAGGAGGATGGCCTGCCGCGCGGGGTCGAAGGCGAACAGGATGCGGATCTCGCTGCGCCCGGCTGATCCCGGCCGGAGTTCCTTCATGTTCTTGTGCCGGGAGCCTTTGACGGTGTCGGCGAGCGGGCGCGGTAGCGCCGGGCCTTTCGCCTGTAGTTCGCGGACGGCGGCGGTTACCTGGCCGAAGGTGTCTGCGTCGAGGGCTGTGAGCCAGTCATCTACTGCCGGGAGAGCGATGACTGTCCACCTCATGCCCAGCATATTACTACACACACGTTCTATACCGCAAGTGTAGTGACGGCTAGCTGCCCGGCTGCTGTCCATCCTCAAGCTCCCGCATGCGTGATCCCCCCCGCGGCCTCTTGCCGAGGATCTGCTGAGCGGTCGCCTTGGACACCCTGAGCTTGTCGCCGAGCGCCCTGACCGACAGCCCCTGCTCGTCGCGGAGCTGCTGCGCCAGTTCGCTGCGCAGCCGGGCCGCCTCGCTGCGGAATACGGCCATCTCATCGCCGAGCCGGCCTGCTGCCCGCACGGCCTCAGCGAGGTCACCCATCGCCCGTATCTCGCTCTTGCGGCGCTCGAACCGCTCGCGCAGTGACTCGTTCTCGCTGGCAGCGGGCGGTTCCGTCACGCAGCAAGGCTAGCGGAGTGCTTCCTGATTCAGATGATGCGCGCGCTTGACATGCGTATGTACCGTCACATACGCCCCTGACTCAGGTACGCCCACCGTCAGCAGGGGAGGCACGTTGACCGCAGCCGCGGCAGACCGGCAGCCCCGTGCACGGCGCCTGATGGTGCCGCTCGCCGAGGCTGCGGACGTCCTCGGCGTCCCCGAGGACACGCTGCGCTGGGCCGGCGACGCCGGGGACATCCCTCTCCGCCGCATCGGGACCCGCCGCCTGCTCCCTGCCGCGTGGCTTGAGTCCGTGACCGCGTGGGATCCCCGCCCGGGCGAGGTGACCTGAATGAACGTGATCATTACCCTGCTCCGCTCGCCGGAGCGCGCAGCATGACCGCCCCGGTCGCCTGCCGGAGTCCCGGACCGGCCGGCCCAGTGCTGACCCGGCCCGCAGAAGGCCTGAGAGCCGCCGCTCCCGCGCCGGGCCGATACCGGAGGTGCGGGAGACGTCGGTTCCCGAGCGGGTTCAGGGGGCGTCGCGTCGCGTCACGTCCGGTCCCGGCTGGGTGGCCATGCTTGGTGCCACAGCGGAAGGGACCTGAGGGGAGCAGCCACGGCAGTGGGACAGCAGGGTCGCGTGCAAGCACTCGCCGTGTGACCGAAAACCGCCCCGGGATTTGCAACGCCCAGTATCGGCGGGCACAGGATGCCTACAAGGCTGCGCGCACCGAGCACGCTCAGCAAGCGGCCGAAGGCTTGGAGAGCGCCGACATCAGGGCATAACGGCATGGAGAGATCGGACGTCGATGGTCGCGGTTACTGGGACGGCGGCGGCGAGGCGGCGGTCGTGCGTGACCAGGATGAGCGCGTGCGAGTAGCCCGCCAGCGCCTGCTCGAGTTGCTCGATGGCCTCAATGTCGAGGTGGTTGGTGGGCTCGTCGAGCACCAGCGCGTTGACGCCGCGCGCTTGCAGCACGGCAAGTCCCGCCCTGGTCCGCTCGCCGGGTGACAGCGCGCTCGACGGCCGGAGTGCCGCGTCCCCGCGCAGCCGGAACTTCGCCAGCAGCGTGCGCGCCTGTTCCTCGGTCAGGCCAGCAGCCGACCGGACGACGTCCGCTACGGGTGCTTGCGTGGCGAACAGCCGGCGCGTCTGGTCAAGCTCGCCGAACACGGTGCTAGGCCCGGCATAGCGGTGGCCGGCCGTCAGTGCCGCTCTGCCCAGCAGCGCGTCCACGAGCGTCGTCTTGCCCGAGCCATTGGGACCGGTGATGCGGACGCGGTCAACTGGGCCGATGGTCAGGCTGACCGGCCCGAGCGTCACCTCGCCGCGGCTGACCTCGGCGTCGGTGAGCGACACCGCCACGTTGCCGGCCCGCTGCGCCGCGCCGATCGAGAGCCGGAGCTGCCACGGCTCGCGCACCTCGTCGGGCGCGTCGGCGTCGAGCCGGCTGATGGCCCGGTCAGTCCTAGCCGCCATGGCGCCGGAATTCTGTGCGCCGGCGATCTTGCCGAACCGGAGGTTCTTGTCCGGATCGTCCTGGTAGCGCGGGTTGGCCGCCCGCTGGGCACCGGACCTCGCCCACTGCCGCTGTCGTCGCGCCGTCTTGGTCAGCTTGTCCCGCTCGGTCTCGTAGGCCGAGTAGGCGACCACCGCGCGCCGCCTCGCCGCGTCCCGCTCCGCGACGAAAGCATCCCAGCCGCCCGCGAAGAGTGAGCCGCGCCGGGTGAACTCGTCGAGTTCCAGGACCTGCCGCGCGACCGCGCCGAGCAGCGCCCGGTCGTGACTGACGAGCGCGAGCCCGGCCCTGGTAGCGCCCAGGTGTGCCTCGAGCAGGGCCAGGCCCGCGTCGTCGAGATCGTTCGTCGGCTCGTCGAGCAGGAGTATGTCGGGCTGGGCGAGCAGGACGGTGGCAAGGCCGAGCCGGCCCCGCTGACCGCCCGACAGCTCGACCGCGTTCCGGTTCAACAGGCCGTCGGCGAGGCCAAGCCGGGCGGTGACCTCGGCCATGCGCTCGGGCAGGTCCGCGCCGCCCAGCGCTAGCCAGCGCTGCAAAGCACCGTCGTAGGCGTCGTCGGCGCCGGCGG
>JBOHCP010000477.1:0-4548 GCA_050698875.1 Streptosporangiaceae bacterium
CAGGCTGCGCGCAGGCGCAGTTCGGCTTGCCGCACTTGCGCCACACCGCGTTCAGCGCCCCCCGCCGGAAATCCCCGACCTGACCGATCAGGGCCAGCAGCTCGGCGCGGCGGCGCTCCAGCCATGCCAGGTCACGCCCGGAGAAGTCAGCCACGGGTGCCTCCTATTCTGAGTTACTACATCACTCAGAATAACGGCGCAAGCTGCGACAACCAAGCACCCTCACGAATCAGTCGTGCACCCCGGGCGGGCGGTCAGCCGACGAGCGCAGGCGGTACGGCAGCGAGCGCTGCCCCGATGGCGGCGACGAGCGCGCGCGCCGACTCCGCAGTCAGTTCCACCGCGACCCGCGCGGACGGGCCCTTGCCCGGGTTACGGAAGTCGATGTTGAGCGTGTGCTCCGCCATCGCGTGCACCGGGTGGTCGAAGTACACGGTGGCGTCGCTCAGCGCGAACCAGCCCTCAGTACCCTTGCCGCTCCCGGTGATGTCAATCTTCTCCGTCGTATACGTGCACATCCGCGAGCTCCTCAGCGTGCCAGGTAGCGGCCGTAAAAATCCCAGATCTTCTGCCACCCATCATTCGCAGCGTCGGGCCGGTACGCCACCCGGTCCACCGAGAAGAACGAATGGCCCGTGCCGTCGTAGGTGTGGAACTCGTGCGGCTTGCCGAGCCCGTCGAGAACCGCGGATAGCTCGGCCGTCTCCTCCGGGGTCGGGTTCTTGTCCTCCGCGCCGAACAGGCCGAGCAGCGGGCAGGACAAGTCCTTCGCGAGGCCGACGATCGGCTTGGCCTTGAGCGGGAAGCCTTCGGGAACGGGACTCACGATGAAGGCACCGTAACAATCGACGGCTGCATTCAGCTCTAGGCTGCACGCGGCGAGAAAGGACTGGCGGCCGCCCGAGCAGTAGCCGATCACGCCAACCTTGCCGTTCGACCCGGCCAGCGCGCGCAGCCGGCCGGCGGCTGCGGCGACGTCGCCGACCAGCCGATCGTCAGGGACGCCGCCGTTCGCCCTGGCGGTCGCCGCAGCGTCGTCGGGGCTGGCGCCTGGCGCTTCCCGGTAGTACAGGTTCGGCATCAGCGCCGCGTATCCGTTCGCGGCGAACTTGCGCACGATCTCCTTCGTCGACGTGTCGTAACCCGGCATGTGATGGATCACCACGACGCTGCCGCGGGCCGGCGCACCGTCGTCCGGCACGGCAAGATAGGCCTCGATCTCGTCGCCGCCGTGACCGCTCATGGTGATCGTGCTGGCGGTCAGTGATTCGCTCGTCACGGTGCGCTCTCCTTTGCGGTCAGTCCGAATGCGATGCGTCCCGCGCCCTACTCGTCCCGCAGGGCCGGGCTTGCTCCATCCTGCCAGCGCCGACTGCACGGCGTTTCCGCTGGTATCTGGTTTCGCATTGGGGAATCATCACATGCAGGTACTGAACCGGAGGCAGAAAGACGGGGGAATGACTCCGGCAGCGATTGGCTTGGTTGTTGCCTTCCTTGCCGCCGGACTGGCACTGGGCTGGTTCGGCCAGAAGACCTACGCTGCGCACGGTGACGTCAAGGTCGCCAAGACACGGATGCGCGGCGGTCGGCGGACTCGGTGGCGCAGCGGGCTCTGGGCCGTGCTCGTCGCGGTGCTCCTCGTGATCGCGGTGAAGGACATCCTGTTCACGCACTAGCCCGACCCTGACCGACGGTGCGTGTACTAGCGTCGGGGCTGCCACGTCGATCGCTCGGAAAGGCGCAGCCGATGTCTAGCGCGGACCTGCTCGTCGACGGATTCGGTCGCATCCGCGAGATCGTGCACGACGTCCTTGACGGGCTGACGGACTCGGACCTGCAGTACCGGGTCGAGCCGGCGGCCAACTCGATCTGCTGGCAGATTTGGCACCTCACGAGAGTTCAGGACGATCACGTGGCCGCGGCAGGGGGGCTGACCCAGGTGTGGCTGTCCGGCTGGGAGACCCAGTTCGGCCTCCCCCTGCATCCGCGGGATATCGGCTACGGTCACAGCGCCGATCAGGCGGGGGCCGTCCATGCACCAGCAAACCTGCTCGCCGGTTACCACGACGCCACGTACGGGCAGACGATCGCGTTCGTTAGCACCCTGACCGAGGACGACATGCCGAGGGTCGTGGATCGCTCCTGGCAGCCCCCCGTCACGATGGCGGTCAGGCTCGTCAGCGTCCTGACGGACGACCTCGAGCACGTCGGGCAGGCGGCGTTCATCCGCGGCCTGATCGAACGCCGACGGTAGCGGGCAGGAGACCTCAGAGGGGCGCCGGGCGCCTGCCGCATAGTTGAGAGCTGCAAAGATTGACACGCTCAACCGAACGAGCTAGCGTTTGAGTTGCTCAATCATTGATCCGCTCAAGCGCCCGTCGGCCAGCCAGGCCGCAAGTGCGCTTGCTAGCAGCACGGGGAGTGCCGGGGTGACCAACCAGCCCGCTACGGAGCAGCAGCAGACCTCGGAGGTCGCGAACTGCTTCTTCGAGCTGATGGCGAAGATCATCGGTGAGGCGGGGCAACTGGCCCAGCAGATCGGCATCCCGACGCCATTCATCAAGGCGCTGCACAGCATGGACTGCCCGCTGGCGATGAAGGAACTGGGCAGGCGGATGCACTGCGATCCGTCCTTCGTCACGCTCCTCGCCGACATGCTGGAGAAGCGCGGGCTGGCGCGGCGCGAGCCGCATCCTGCCGACCGCCGGGTCAAGAATCTCGTGCTCACCGATGAGGGCCTGGCGCTTCAGCACACGATCGAGACCGAGATCACGGCGCGCATGCCATGGAATCGCGCCCTCGATGACGACGAGCGCTCGCACCTGCTCGCCCTGATCCGCAAGATGCTCCGCACTGACGCCGACGGCGCGCCCGCAACGGGGGCGGTCACGCCGGACGTGCTGCATGGCCAGCTGGCGAGCTTGCTCGCCACAGCCCTGCGCGACAGCGCGTCATCCGACGCAGCACCGCACGACGCCGACGCAGCACCGCAGACCAGTGCGCCGATTGAGCAGCCCCCACTCGAGCAGCATGCCGGTCCCCCGACGGCGTCGGGGGAGGTGACGCGCGCCGTGAGCGAGACCCCGGCTGCCCGCTGAGGCCGCCCGCCGGCTGAGTGCCTCCAGGCCGACCAGGCCAGCACTCGAATCCGGTCGCTCACGCACAATCCGCCATCGAACAGGACCTCGCGGGGCACGTGGCCCTGACTGCAGGTGGCCGATACGCGCCGCTGTATCACCGCAACACGGGGGACAGCCTGGGGACAGCCGCGCCGGCCGGACGATGTCACGCCCTGACGCCCGGTGTCGTCTGCCTTAGCAGAGCCCGCGCAAGCGAGAAAGACGTGCTGGCAGCACCACGTCCGTGCTGCTGACCACAGATCGTAGCGAAGGAGTCACTCTCGATGTCTGCCAAGTCACCGGGCCTCGCCCGGCCAGGCAGCGGAGCCACCGCGGGCCACGCCGAAGGGACCCAGGCCGCGGCCCACCGTAATCTCGGCCTGGCCCTGGTGGTCATCGCCGCGGCCCAGCTGATGGTGGTGCTCGACGCCACCATCGTGAACGTTGCCCTGCCGCACATCAGGGCTGCGCTCGGCTTCTCCGACACCGGCCTGGAGTGGGTGGTCAACGCCTACGCGCTGACGTTCGGCGGCTTCCTGCTGCTGGGCGGCCGGGCCGGCGACATTCTCGGCCGCCGGAAAGTGTTCATCACCGGGATCATCCTGTTCTCGGTAGCCTCCCTGCTCGGCGGGTTCGCTACCAACGAGGCCTGGCTGCTGACCGCGCGCGCTGTGCAGGGCCTCGGTGCCGCGATCGTGGCACCGACAGCGCTGTCGCTGATCACGACGACGTTTCCGGAGGGCCCGCGCCGTAACCGGGCGATGGGCGTGTACTCCGCCATGAGCATCGGCGGCGCCGCTATCGGGCTGCTGGCCGGCGGCCTGCTCACCACCTACGCGTCCTGGCGGTGGGTGCTGTTCGTGAACGTGCCGATCGGCATCCTGGTCGCCTTCGTCGCGCCGCGCGTCCTCGCCGAGTCCGACCGCCACGCCGGACGGTTCGACCTGCCCGGCGCCATCACCGGCACCGGCGGCCTCGCCGCGCTGGTCTACGGCCTGTCCAGCGCCGCCACGAGCGCGAACGGCGTCTCCCACTGGGGTGACACCAAGGTCGTCGCGTCCCTGGTGGCCGCGGTCGTGCTGCTCGGCTCGTTCCTGGTCATCGAGTCGCGCAGCAAGCACCCGCTGCTGCCGATGCGGATCTTCCGCAACCGCGACCGGTCAGGCGCGAACCTCATCATCTTGTGCATCGGCACCGCGATGTTCGGGCTGTTCTTCTTCCTGACCATCTTCGTCCAGACCGTCTGGGGCTACAGCGCGCTCAAGACCGGCATCGCGTACCTGCCGCTGGTCGGCGTGATCATCGCGATGGCCGGAGTCAGCTCGCAGCTTGTCGGCCGGATCGGCGCCAAGCCGCTCCTCATCGCCGGGTCCTCGCTCGCCGCCGGCGGCATGTTCTGGCTGTCCCGGATCACCGAGCACAGCAGCTA
>JBOHCP010000478.1:0-4541 GCA_050698875.1 Streptosporangiaceae bacterium
GTCGCCGCGAGCTTCGGCTGGGATGAGCGTCCCGGCGACGCCGACAGGCTGGCCGATGCTGAGGCATGGCTTGCGGGAGAGAAGCGCTGATATGGGCGTCGAACCAAGATCATGCGGGCTTTCTGAGGGCACTGACCCGGCCGTCCCGGAGTTGGGCCAGGTCAGCGCCCTCAGGATGGTCACACGTCGTAGTACAGCTCGAACTCGTGGGGGTGCGGGCGGAGCCGGAGCGCGTCGATCTCGTTGGAGCGTTTGTAGTGAAGCCAGGTCTCGATCAGGTCCGGGGTGAAGACGCCACCCTCGAGCAGGTAGTCGTGACTGGTCTCGAGGTTGCTGAGCACGGCCTCGAGAGAGCCCGGCACCTGGGGAATGGACCTGGCCTCATCCGGCGGCAGCTCGTACAGGTCCTTGTCGACCGGATCCGGCGGCTCGATCTTGTTCTTCACGCCGTCCAGGCCCGCCATCATCATGGCGGCGAAGGCCAGGTACGGGTTGCAGGACGGGTCGGGCACCCGGAACTCCAGCCTCTTGGCCTTCGGGTTCGGCCCCGTGATCGGCACGCGGATGCAGGCTGACCGGTTGCGCTGGCTGTACACCAGGTTGACGGGCGCCTCGAAGCCCGGCACGAGCCGGTGGTAGGAGTTCATCGTCGGGTTGGTGAAGGCGAGCAGCGACGGAGCGTGCCTGAGCAGTCCGCCGACGTAGTGCCGGCCGACGTCCGACAGCCCGGCGTAGCCGACCTCGTCGTAGAACAGCGGCGCGCCGTCCTTCCACAGGCTCTGGTGGCAGTGCATGCCGGAGCCGTTGTCGCCGAAGAGCGGCTTCGGCATGAAGGTCACCGTCTTGCCCGCGCCCCGCGCGACGCTCTTGACCACGTACTTGTAGAGCATCAGCTTGTCGGCCATGTGCAGCAGAGTGTCGAACTGGATGTCAATCTCCGCCTGGCCGGCGGTGCCGACTTCGTGGTGCTGCATCTCGACCGTGATGCCCACGTCGATCAGCTTGCGGACCATTTCCGAGCGCAGGTCGGTGTAGTGGTCCATCGGCGGCACGGGGAAGTAGCCGCCCTTGTACGACGGCTTGGCGCCGAGGTTGCCGCCCGGCTCGTCGCGACCGGTGTTCCAGGCGCCCTCGATCGAGTCGATGTGGTAGTAGCCCTGGTTGGGCCCGGTCTCGTAACGAGCCGAGTCGAAGATGTAGAACTCGGCCTCCGGTCCGAAGTACGCCGTGTCGGCGATGCCGCTGCCGCGCAGGTAGTCCTCCGCCTTGCGGGCCACGTTGCGCGGGTCGCGCGTGTAGGGCTCGCCCGTCAGCGGGTCATGGACGAAGAAGGTCATGTTCAGGGTCTTGTGAATCCGGAACGGGTCGAGCACCGCCGTGCTCGGGTCAGGCAGCAGCAGCATGTCGGACTCGTGGATCTGCTGGAACCCGCGGATTGACGAGCCGTCGAACATCCGGCCCTCGGTGAAGACACCCTCGTCGAAGGACTCGGCAGGCACGGTGAAGTGCTGCATGGTGCCGGGCAGGTCACAGAACCGCACGTCGATGAACTGGACGCCCTCGGAGTCTATGAACCGCAGAACCTCATCACCGCTGGTGAACATCCACTCTCCTTAAGGCGCAGCCGCGGTGTCTGCCGCGGGCGCGGTGCGTGCCGCTGGCGGAATGCTTGCCGCCACCCCAGTACAACAGTGCCCTACTGCGGCCGCCCGGTTCTTGCCGCGTTCGCCAACCGGCTGTTCACGAGCCCGCGCGGCAGCCGTGGGCCGATCTCGACCGTAGCCGGGCACAGTTTCCTCGTCGTGTCCCGGATGTTTCGCCGGTGTTACGCCGGGACGTGCGGGATAACCCCACCGGCCCTTGTGTCCAGGATGCCAAACCGGGCCGGGCGCCGGGCTCATGACCCTGCCGAGCGGATACCGTGGACCGCGTGAGTAACCAGCAGGCGGCGGCGGGCGGCGACTTCTACCCGGGCCGGCAGTACGGCCTGCCGGAGTTCGGCCATGGCTCGGTAGCCGGCTGGAGCCGGCGGTTCGGCGCCCTGCTGATCGACTGGATCGCCTGCAGCCTGATCGCGATCGCATTCTTCTATCATCCGCACGCCGGGCACGCGGCAGATGTCTTCGTCCAGCCGCGGCTCTGGACTCCGGTGGTGTTCGCCGTCGAGGACTTCCTGCTGACGGCGCTGACCGGCTTCACGATTGGCAAGCGACTGCTCGGCTTGCGCGTGCTGCGCCTCGATGGCCGCCCGGTCGGGATATGGGCGCTGCCGCGCACCCTCCTGCTCATGCTCGTGGTGCCGGCCCTGATGATGGACCGCGACCTCCGCGGCCTGCAGGACAAGGCCGCGGGCACCGTGGTCGTCCAGATCTGAGCTGCGGTGCCAGCACCGCGCTAGCGGATTCGCGGCCGCGGCGGCCTGGGCATCCTCGCCGTCCTCGGCGTCGGGCCCTTCGGCATCTGCAGCTGCTGCGGCAGCGCGTTGAGCCGGAAGTTCAGCTCGGCGACTGCCTGCCCCTTGATGTTCCTCGGCAGTTTCATGATCTTCTTGTTGAGCTCCCTGATGGGGATCTGGCCTTCGCTGTCGCCGACCTGGAAGTCGTAGATGGGGATCTGGCTGGCGATCCGGGAGATGCGCCGCTTCTCCGCTGCCAGCAGGCTGGGCAGCCTGGTGGGCGAGCCCTCGCCGACCAGGATCACGCCGGGCTTGCCGATGGTGCGGTGCACGATGTCCATGTTGCGATTGCCCGCGATAGCGGGGGTGGTGGTGAACCCGCCGCGCAGGTTCTGCAGCACGGCCGCGGCTGCTCCAGGCCGGCCCTCGATCGCCGCATACTGCGCGGACGTGGCGAACCGGCCGAAGAGCACCATGGCAGCCATCAGCCCGAGGAGGATGCCGAGCGGGATGAACGGCCAGATCAGCCCCACGAGCCAGCCGATGACGATGACCACCGCGGCGACACCGACACCCGCCAGCGCGACGAGGGGCAGTGCCCGTGGATCTTGCCGACGCAGCATGCCCGCCACCATGCGCAGCTGCTTCATTCGCCCCATGGATGCCGGGTCGGCGGGGTTGGACGCCTCGGCGCCCCGCTTTTTCACCATGATGGCGAGGATACCGGCCCGGTCCGCCGATCCATGGCCTGGCGGTACAGGCGGCCGGCCCGGTAGGACGAGCGGACCAGCGGCCCGGACTGGACGCCGGCGAAGCCGAGCCCGGTGGCTTCGGCCGCAAGGTCGCCGAACTCCTGCGGCGGCACCCACCGGTCCACCGGGTGATGCCGCGGGGACGGCCGCAGGTACTGGGTGATCGTGAGTAGCTCGCAGCCGACCGCACGCAGGTCGGCCATGGCCGCGCTGATCTCGTCCCGGCGCTCGCCCATGCCGAGGATGAGGTTGGACTTGGTGACGAGGCCGGCCGTCGTGGCCGCGCGGAGTACCGCCAGCGACCGCTCGTAGCGGAAGCCGGGACGGATCCGGCGGAAGATCCGCGGCACCGTCTCCAGGTTGTGCGCCAGCACCTCAGGCCGGGCCGAGAACACCTCGGCGAGCCGGCCCGGCTCGGCGTTGAAGTCGGGGATCAGCAGTTCGACCCCGCAGCCCGGCACCGCCCGGTGGATCTCGCGGCAAGTCTCGGCGTAAAGCCAGGCGCCGCCGTCCGCGAGATCGTCCCTGGCCACGCCCGTCACCGTCGCGTACCGCAGGCCCATAGCCGCGACGGATCCGCCCACCCGGCGCGGCTCGTCGGTATCGAGTGGCTCCGGCTTGCCGGTAGTGATCTGGCAGAAGTCGCAGCGCCGGGTGCACTGGTCGCCCCCGATGAGGAAGGTGGCCTCGCGGTCCTCCCAGCATTCGAAGATGTTGGGGCAGCCCGCTTCCTCGCAGACGGTGTGCAGGCCCTCCCGGCGGACGAGCCGCTTGAGCTCGGTGTACTCCGGACCGGTGCGGAGCCGGGTCTTGATCCACGGCGGCTTGCGCTCGATGGGGACCTGGCTGTTGCGCGCTTCCAGGCGCAGCAGGCGCCGGCCGTCGGGTGCTAGTACCACGCTGTCAGCCTAGTACGGCCGGCCGGGCTGCCAGCGGTGCCGACGAGCGGCGGCCTGGCATGCGGCGTTCGCAGCGGAAAATTTCAGGGTTCCCTCAGCAAACACGGAGCCAAGCGCCAGGCAGCCGGTAGGGCCACCTCCAGGGCCCAGCACGACTATCTAAGCGTATGCAGCGGGCGGCGCACACATCAGCGACCGCAGGCAAGCGACGAAGGCTCTCGAGGGGACGGATTTCCGATGAGCACGGCGTATGGCCCCGACTCGAACGACAACAACGCAGCGGCATCGGCCGGGGGACAGGGGCCCCGGCTAGATGACCCGTACGCTCCCTGCGGCGCGCAGCCGCCGGACCGCGGAGCGGAGGCGCCGTACCCGGCGCAACCATGGCACGCCGGGATGCCGCCACCCCCGCCACCTGCGCCACCGCCGGGGTGGCACGGATACGGCGGGCCGGCGTGGCCGGGCGGGCCCGGCTATGCCGGGCCCGGTGCGCCG
>JBOHCP010000479.1:0-4540 GCA_050698875.1 Streptosporangiaceae bacterium
GGTATGCGCCGACCCCACGTGCTCGATCCCCTCGACCTGCCGTCCCCGGCGCGTGACGACCTGAACCGCTACCGCTCCCGAAGCAGTGCGGACCTTGCGCACGAACCGCGAGACCACCCCCGAAGGCTCGCACGAAGAGGTTATTAGTGACCACAACACGACCGAACCCGAACCAAACCCGCAGGCCAGCAGCCTGCCGACACCATCGCGCTCATCAAGTGGCACGAGTCAGGTCAGAATGACCGGGGCCATTGCCCGGGCGGTCCAGGCCGGCCCGCAGGCACCCTGACTGGCCGGGGCCGCTCACGCCCGGCGCGCCTTCGGAACCCGGCCGCTGAGCGCCTTGCCCGGGAAGGATCAGCGGCGGACTCAGCGCGGCGAGGCCGAGGCGGGCCAGCCGGCCGGGCAAGCTGGCAGGTCCTTGCCGTGCGCAGGCGAAGCAGCAGGGTGACGGCCAGCAGCACGACCGAGGCAAGCGCGATGACGCCACGGTAGGGCGCGAGGAATGACAGTACCCCGGCGGCCCCGAAGACGGGAATCGCGAGCGGGTTGCATACCGGGCAGGCCATCGCCAGGGTGCCTGCGGCTCCGCTGATGCCCGTGCCGGTTTTGCCCCACCGACGGGAGCTTCTCGGCTGGCCGGGCGGAACGAAGGTCGCGGCAATGAGCGCAATCAGCGGCGGCGACAGGATGAGGGTGACGTAATTCCACCACTGGATAGGCACGATCCGGCCTACCGAGGCGCCCGGCAGCGTCTCCCCGGCGACCCCCATGATCAGCAGCGCGGCCAGGTAGCTCCATCCCGCCACTTTCCATTGCCGCCGGGAGAAAGCGGCCAGCTGCTGGATGGCGGCCGATCGTTCGAGGGCGACCGTTACGCGCCCTGCAGTCACTAGTGCCTCCGATCGAAGTACTATACCTGTAGTACTAATACCATAGTTGACCAGCAGGCGAGCCGCCCGCAAGGTCAGGGCTCCGGAGGCCGAGTGGTCAGCCCGGCCTTATCTGTCGTCTGCTTGCTGGTCGCGCGAAGTGGGCGCTGGGCTGAGCGGCCTGGTGTCTGGGTCGCAGGAACGTGCTCGGGAAGGGGTGCCGGTGCCGGCTCTGGGTGAGCTGGAGGCGCAGGTGATGCGCATGATCTGGGCGCGCGGCCGCCCGGCGACGGTCCGGGAGATCGTCGGCGACCTGCAGTCCGGCCGGCCGGTCGCCTACACCACGGTGATGACGGTGATGGGCAACCTGGCCCGCAAGGGATGGCTGCGCCGGCAGGCGCACGGCCGCGCCTACCGGTACGAGGCGCTGGTGCCGGCCGAGGAGTACAGCGCCGCCCTGATGCGCCAGGCGCTGGCGGCCAGCACCGACCGGCCCGCGGCGCTGCTGCGGTTCATCGGCGAGCTGACCGCCGAGGAGGCCAGCGCGCTGGAGGAGGCCTACCGGCGGCTGGGCGGGAACGCCACGCCGTCGGCCGGCGCTGGCGCTGGCGGCGCGCGGTGACCGGGGCGCTGCTGCTGGCCGGCTACGCGGCCACGGCGGGCTGGCTGGCCCCAAGGGCACTATCCCGCGCCTGGCTGGCGCGCGCGCCGCGACTGGCTATCGCCCTGTGGCTGGCCCTGGCCACCTCGTGGGTCGCGGCGGCGGCGCTGGCCGTACTGGCCGCGACGGGCTCGGTGCCGCTGAGCTGGGCCGGGTCCGGCCCCGGCATGGGACCGCTTGCCGGCCGCGGCGGGCTCGCCGGGACGGCGGCCGAGGCTGCGGGACTGCTGCTGGCGGCCCTGCTTGCCAGCAGGGCGGCCGGGTGCGTGGCGGCCGGGCAGGCCAGGGGCTGGCGGGAGCGGCGCCAGCACGCCGCGTTCCTGGCCGCCGCGAGCAGCCCGGACTCGGAACTGGGCGCGGCCGTCCTCGACGACGACGCGCCGGCCGCCTACTGCCTGCCCGGCCGGCGGCCTCAGGTCGTGCTGTCCGCCGGGGCGCTCGCGGCGCTCGGGCCAGGTCAGCTGCAGGCTGTGATGGCGCACGAGCGAGCCCACCTGCGCGGTCGCCACCACCTGGTCGTGGCCTGGGCGTTCGCGCTGGGCCGCGCGTTCCCGTTCGTGCCGCTGCTGGCCCGGGCTGGCGGCCAGATCGCCGTGCTCGCCGAAATGGCGGCCGACGACACCGCCGCCCGCCGCCACGACCCGGCCGAGCTCGCCGCAGCCATCGCCCGGGTCCAGCGGCTGCTCACGCCCGGGCCGCAGCCTGGCCAGCGGGCCAGGGCCGTCAGGCTGGCGGGCGGCGCCGCGGCGCTCATTCTCTCCGCGGCCGTCGCCTTGCTGCCGCTGATCGTCGTCGCCTGCGACGTCGCCCCGCGGACCTGACGCACGCCGCCCGCCTGCCGGAAGCCGGAACATTACCTGAAAGGGGGACGGGCAAAGCTGCGCTCGCCAGTGCCGCGCCCCTGACTGCCCATGGCACTCCTGCCAGTTCCGCTGGCCTTTATCCCGAGCCCGCCAGCTAACGGCGTGCATCTCGGCCCGCTGGACATCCACGTCTACAGCCTGATGTATGTCATCGGGATAGCCCTGGCCATCTGGATCACCATCCGCCGGTGGACCGCCGCCGGCGGTGACCGGTCGCTGGTCTATGACGTGGCCATCTGGGCCGTGCCCGCCGGGATCATCGGCGGCCGGATCTACTTCGACATCACCACCCCGTTCGACATCCCGCATCACTGGTGGGGGCCGCTGGCGGTCTGGTCCGGCGGGCTGGGCATCTGGGGAGGCGTGGCCCTGGCGGCGGTAGTCGGCGCATGGCGGGTGCGCCGCTCCGGAGCCAGCGTCGGCGTCCTCATGAACGCCGTCGCCCCGGCCCTGCTGGTAGCCCAGGCGATCGGCCGCATCGGCAACTACTTCAACCAGGAACTGTTCGGCAAGCCCAGCGGCCTGCCGTGGGCCGTGCAGATCTCCAGGGCGGCGCGGCTCAACTCCGGGATCCCGGCAGCTGACCTGAAGTTCGGCACGTTCCAGCCCTCGTTCCTGTATGAGCTGCTCTTCGATCTCGCGCTGGCCGCGGCGCTGGTCTGGCTCGGCCATCACCGCCAGATCAGGCCGCAGGGCCTGTTCGCGCTGTATGTTGCCGGGTACTCCGGGTACCGGATCTTCGAGGAGACCATCAGGATCGACTCGTCGGCCTACCTCCTCGGGCTGCGGCTGAACTTCTTCGTCGCGATCGTCATGACGGCAGCAGGGCTGGCGTGGTTCGCCGTCGTCCAGCGCCGCCGCGGCGACCAGACGGCCCTCCCTGCGCCCCGGGGAGTGCCGGCGAATACCAGCTAGGCTGGCCACCGCTTGCAAGCGAGGTGGCCAGCAAGCAGATTGGCCCGGGCAGAACGCCAGCCTGGCATCTTGGCCATGGCAGCCGGCGACGCCGCGGCACGCGACCACGGCCGGGACAACCTCGCTGCCGCGCTGGTCATCCCGCCTCGCTCCAGTCCCCGTGCCGCCGTTCGCGCCGCTGGCGGTCCCGCCGCCGCGGTCGCCTAGAGCGGCTGCTCGCCCCGGCCGCACAGCACTGCACCCCTCGCCGCCGCGCTGGCCACCATCGCCGGGCTCCTCAGCGGTTCCTTGGGTGAACTCACCTCGGACTGTCTCACATCGTGTAGCCAACCGACAGCAGCACGTGATCGTGTCGTTCTTCTTCCCGACGGGACTCCTCGGCCGGCCGCCGTGACGCTGCGCCGCGTGCGGTCCCTGACCCGATGATGAGCTGTCGCAGATGCGGCGGGTCACCGAGATGGTGCCCCGCGACGCCGCCCCCGACCACCTGGTGCGGCTGGCGATGCTGTTCTGCGGCCGCTGTGACATGGATGAGCAGTTCAGCCTCGGCGTTGACCTGATGATCCGCGGCCTGGACTGCGAGAACGGCGAGCCGGGCTGCTGATGCCGGCCGGAGCCCGAGCCTGCGGCGCTCATGCGCCCGAGGCCGGCATTCCGGCGACTGCCCTTGCGGGCTAACCCGGCGGCGCATTACCGGGGACGGTTGCAGCGCGGTGAGGTAGGCCTGGGTGGGAGTGGGCACTGGGCGACCCGGTTGAGCGCGGGCTGGCGCCGGCCTGCCAGGCTAAGTCCTCGCCTGCCGCCGTCAGCACTCGCCGCAGTTCTGCCGCTGACGGCACCGCAGCGGCCCGGCCGGCGGCGTCCCGGTACAGCCGGCACGACAGGCTCGGCGGCTCGCCCGGCGCGGCGAACGGGTCGGTGCCGTCAACCAGCAGGGTCGGCGACCCGTGCATGCCCGCCTCCGCCGCCTCCCGCTCGTCGGCCACCACGCGGCGGCGGACCGCCGCGGCCGGATGTCCTGCCAGTGCGGCGGCCAGGTGTTCTTCGAACGCGGCGGCGTTCGGGCAGTCCGCAACGGTCAGCAACACCAGGTCCACGGCGACCAGCTCCCTGAATGGCATCGGCTGGACTCCACGGTAAACGTTCCTGTTGACCGGGAAGGTCAGCAGCACGCCGCCAGGAGCTTCAGCCGGCGATGACCGGGCATTAACCGCAGCCCACTCGGCGGC
>JBOHCP010000480.1:0-4539 GCA_050698875.1 Streptosporangiaceae bacterium
GGGGCCGTGGGCACGCTCTCGCCGACGGGCCGCCTGGCGCTGCCGGGCCAGGGCGGCGAGAGCGTCAGCTGGGGCGCTGCCGGGTCAGCCGCCGCGGCCTGCCGGAGCGCGCGGGCTTCGCGGTAGACGCTGACCCAGCGAACCGCCATCGTCGTGCCGAGCGTCGCGGCCAGCAGGAGCGCGACGACCGCCAGCCAGGCCAGGCCATCAGAGTCGAAGATCAGGTAGCCCGCCCAGACGATCAAGCCGCCGCCGGCGAAGAGCACGTGACAAGCCAGCACGAGCGGCGGCAGCCGGGTTGCCGCCTCCGCCTGGAACTCCTTGTCGTATTCGATCAGCCAGATCGACAGTAGGTACAACCCGCCCGCGGCGGCGGTGATCCAGGTGGCCAGGGCAGCAATGTCCATGCGGTCCCCTGCGGTGCTCGACAACGGGAGTGGAGGTAACGCCGGACCCCCCCGACGAGAACCGCCTGTCCTTTATACGTCAGACCGTACCACTTGGCTCACCGCCCTGTGCGGCCCAGAACCAGCACGCCAGCGGTAGCGAACATGCCGCCATTACCCAGTACGACGCTGATATCCGCGTCCGGCACCTGGGCCGCAGCCTTGCCGCGCACCTGGCGTACGCCTTCCTGGATGGCGAACATGCCGTACATGCCGGTGTGGGTGTAGGACAGGCCACCGCCGTTAGTGTTCAGCGGCAGCCGGCCACCGGGCTCGGTGTTGCCCTCGGCGATGAACGCGCCCGCCTCGCCCTTGGCCGTGAACCCGAGCGCTTCCAGCCCGTAGATCGGCACGTGCGCGAACGCGTCGTAGATCATCAGGTGCCGCACGTCTGCCGTGGTGATGCCGGCCTCGGCGAACGCCGCCTGCCCGGCGAGCCGGAACGCCTGAGATTCGGTGAAGTCAGCCAGCTGCGAGATCATCGGCGCCTCTGCCGCCTCGCCCGTGCCGAGGACGTGCACTGCGGGCTGCGGGAACTCCCCGGCCCGGTCCGCCGACGTCACCACCAGCGCGCCGCCGCCGTCGGTGACCAGGCAGCACTCCAGCAGGTGGAACGGCCAGGCGACCAGCCGGGACGCGAGCACGTCGTCGACGGTGATGAGGTCACGGAACATGGCCCTCGGGTTGCGAGCCGCCCACCTGCGCTGCGCGACCGCGACGTAGGCGAGCTGCTCGTGCGTCAGCCCGTACTCCTTCATGTACCGGAGCACGGGGATCGTGAAGGCTGTGGTCGGGCCCATCGTGCCGTAGGGCGCTTCGAACTGGCCGGGGATCGAGGACCCGCCACGGGGGAACGGGGCCGCCCCCACTCGGGACCTGCCGGATTCGCCGTGCGTGATGAGCACGGTCCTGGCGTAGCCTGCCCGGATCGCGGCGGCGGCGTGCCGGACATGCAGCAGGAACGAGGTGCCGCCGACGCCGGTCCCGTCGAGGTAGGTGGGCGTGATGCCGAGCGCGTGGGCCACCTGGACCGGGCCGGGCGCGCTGACGGTGGCGAGTCCGTCGATGTCACGCATCCTCAGCCCGGCATCGGCGACGGCGTTCACCGCCGCTTCGACGTGCAGCTGCAGCGTGGACTTGTCCGGCAGCTTGCCGATGACCTCGGTCTCGGCGGCGCCCGCGATGATGACGCCGGTTCGGGAAGTCATGAGGTGCCGGCCCTTCCGGCGGGCGTGAAGACCGGCAGGCTGATGTCGCCGCGCAGCTCGAAGGTGACTTCGAGTGCCATGTCGAGCACCAGATCCTCGGGGGTATTCGGCACGCCCACGATGTTGCTCATCATCCGCGGGCCCTCGGCCAGCTCGACGACGGCGATGGCGTACGGGGCGTCGGCCGCGAATCCGGGCGCTGGGCGGTGATTGATGACGTACGAATACAGCGTGGCCCGGCCGCTCGCGGCAAACCACTCCACGTCGGTCGATCCGCAGGCCGGGCACACCGGCCGCGGGTAGAAGTACGGCTTTTCGCACGCGCGGCACCGCTGCAGCATGAGCTCGCCGCGCGCGCAGCCGTCCCAGAACGGCTGGGTCTCCGGGGTCGGCTCCGGGACCGGCTTCCCGCTCATACGACCCGGCCAGGCACCGACGCGGGGCGGAACGATCGCTCGACCTCGGCAGCGAGATCGTCAAGCTCCCACGGCTCCTGCCCTATCACCCGCACGACCGGCGTCATGTTGCTGTACAGCGCGACCTCGTAGCCCGCCGAGTGCACGATCCGGCCGGTCAGCCAGCCGGATCGCTCGCTGGCCAGGTACGCGACCACCTTGGCCACGTTGTCAGGGGACCGCTGCGGGTCCTCGTCGGCGGGCCGGTCGGTGCGCCGCCGGGTGTCCGGGATGGAGTCGGTCATCCGGGTCGCGGCGGCCGGCGAGACCGCGTTGACGGTGACGCCGTACTTGGCCAGCGCGTTGGCGCACGACCAGGTCAGCCCCACGATGCCCATCTTGGCGGCGGCGTAGTTCGGCTGACCCGGAGCGCCGTGCAGGCCCGACACCGAGGTGAAGTTGATGATCCGGTTCTGCGCGGCCTCCTCGCGCAGCGACCGCCAGTGCGCCGCGGCGAACTTGGAGGTGTTGAACGTGCCCTTCAGGTGCACCCGGATGACGTCATCCCACTCCTGCTCGGACATGTTGAAGATCATCCGGTCCCGCAGGATGCCAGCCACGTTGACCAGCACGTCGAGCCGGCCGAACTCGGCGATCGCGGTCTTGATCAGCTCCTCGGCGGCGGCGTGGTCGGAGATGTCGGCGCCGCTGGCGATCGCCTTGCCGCCCGCTCCGGTGATCGTCGTGACTACCTGCTGCGCCGGGCTGGCGTCGCTGCCGGTCCCGTCCATGTCCCCGCCGAGGTCGTTGACCACCACGCTGGCGCCCTCGGCGGCCAGCAGCAGCGCCGTGGACCTGCCGATCCCGCGTCCCGCGCCGGTGACGATCGCGACCCGTCCGTCCAGGCTGCCCATGCCTTACACCCGACCTTTCATGATCACCAGATGCCGGAATACTAGAACGTTCTTCTGGAATTGTCACCGGGACGGCCCTGATAGCCGGACTGGCCGGGCGAGTCGGTCTGATGACACGATGTCGGCCGGTAATCGTAAGTTCCACTGAAGTCGTCACTTTGTCGTGGTGAACTGGCCAAGTCGGGGCCGCGCCGCGGGAGTCGGCGTGGTCTGGGGGGTGGTCGCCGTGCCCGGCAGCTACCAGGCACAGCCGGCACCATCGTGGCTGAGGGTCATCGCCACGACGCTCCGGCTGTGGCTGCAGCGTCGCGTGCTCCGCGTGCCCGACGGGCCGGGCGCTGACCGGCTATCTCGCCGGCGGGCGCTCGTCTCAGGGCTGTCCGTCATCGTGCTGGCTGTGGCCGCGACGGCTGGCATCACCCTCTCCGGTCGGCAGCCGGCCGCCGGCCGACCTCCGGCCGCGACCGCGCGGCTGAGCGACGCGGCGCTGGCCGCGGCGACGGCTAACCGGGAGCTGGCGGCCAGGTGGATCGTGGCACAGGTCAGCCGGGGCGTGATCGTGGTCTGCGATCCGCTGATGTGCACGATCCTCCAGCACGCCGGGTTCCCCGCCGCCGGCCTCGAGGCGCTCGGCACCGGCGCGGGCGACCCGCTCGGGTCGGGCGTCGTTGTCTCGACTGCTGTCCTGCGCAGTGAGCTTGGCCCTCGGCTGGCGAGCGTTTACGCACCGGTGGTGCTGGCGAGCTTCGGCAGCGGATCGGGCGCCGTCGCCGTGCGAGTCACGGCGCATGACGGAGCTGCGGCGTATCTGTCGGCAGCGCACGCAGATCTGCTTGCCCGCCAGCAGGACGGTGACCAGCTCCTGCACAGCGCGAACGTGCACGTGCCAGCGGCCGCCCAGGCGGAGCTGGCGGCAGGCCAGGTCGATTCCCGGCTGCTCATCACCCTCGCGACGCTGGCGCACACCGTGCCGGTTTACGTCCGCCAGTTCGGCGACGCGGGTCCGGGCGCCACCGCGAGCACGCCACTGCGCTCCATGGCGATTAGCGCCGCGCCGCTCCCGCATGACGCGGGCTACCTGGCCGAGGTGCTCGCATTCCTGCGAGCGCAGCGCGCGCCGTTCGCCGCCACCGCCACGGTCTCCGGCACTGGTGCCGCGGCAGTTCTGCAGATCGTATTCACCGCGCCGAGCCCGCTTGGGCTGCTGTCGGCGCAGACATCGAAATAACGGACGCGACAGCCGGACCTCGCTGGAGGTATGAGGCGCCGGCGCACCGGGGAGGGGCACATGAATCGGGTAATGAAGCCAGGGCGGCTGATCCGGGTGCTGGGAGCTGGGCTGACCGGAACTCTGGCACTGCTGGCGCTAGTGGCGCCGTCCGCATCGGCGCAGAGCACGAGCGGCGGCTTTGTCCGGCTCGCGCACCTGTCGCCGAACACGCCGGCCGTCGACGTCTATCTTTACTCGTTCGGTGATTCGGCGGCGCAGCTCGTCCTGCATCACGTGGTCTACGGCACGGTGTCACCGTTCGAACCGCTTGCTGCCGGCGAGTACACGGTGGCCATGCGCCCCGCC